>CAXTFP010000018.1:0-14101 GCA_964243135.1 uncultured Lichenihabitans sp. | reverse complement strand
GCGCCGGCACGGGCCGGTCGGGGTCGACCTGGTCCAGCATGCCGGCCTCGACGCAGCGCTCGTAGATGATGTCGGCCGTGCGGGCCGCGACCGCGTCCGCGCGGGCGCCCCAGAAGCCGCGCAGCTCGATCTGCGGGGCGGCCGGCGGGCGGAAGCGCGCGCTCGGGCGCGCGGCGGCGGGCGTGTCGGACATGGGGGAGCTCCGGGGTGGGGGTTCACTTCACCGCCCCGGCCGTCAGGCCGCGGACGTAGAAGCGCTGGAGGAGGAGAAACAGGGCGAGGCAGGGGATCATCATGGCGGTGACGCCCGCCTGCACGGCGCCCCAGTCGATAGCCCCGTAGCGGCCGGACTGCACGGCCGCCACCATCAGCGGCAGGGTGAAGGTGCGCTGGTCGGTGAGCAGCACCAGGGCGCCGAAGAACTCGTTCCAACTGTTCAGGAAGGCGAAGAGCCCGACGGTGACGACCCCCGGCCAGACGAGCGGCAGCAGCGTCAGGCCGAGGAGCTGGAGGCTGCCGGCGCCGTCCATCCGGGCCGCCTCCTCGATCTCCTTGGGCACGGCGTCGAAGCTGTTGCGCATCATGAGGACCGAGAAGGGCAGCTGCAGCGTGACGTAGACGAGCACGAGGCCGAGCAGCGAGTTCTGCAGCCCCAGCGTCGACAGGATCAGGAAGATCGGCGTCACGATCGACTGGAACGGCACCATGAGGGTGGCCAGGATCAGCACGAAGAACAGGTCCTGGAACGGGAAGCGGTGGCGCGAGAAGCCGTAGCCGGCCAGCAGCGCCACGACGGCGGTCAGCACGGCGCTCGATACCGACACCAGCGTGCTGTTCAGCGCCGCGTGCCAGAAGCCGGCCCCGAAGCCGTCGAGGCTGGCGTAGTTCTCGACCGAGAAGCCGGTGGTGGGCCAGGGCGGCAGGGGCGGCTGGCGGGCTTCGGGCGGCGGCTTGAAGGTCGACAGCACCGTCCAGGCGACCGGCGCGATGAACAGGGCCGCGGCCGCGAGGCCGAGCGCATGGGGCCAGGCGAGGCCGAACCGCCGGGCGGCGGTGAGGGGCCGGCGGGCCGGGACGAGCGTCATGCCCCCTCCGGTGCGCGCAGCAGGCGGAGCTGCACGAGGCTCAGCGCCACCAGGATGACGAGCAGCACCACCGACAGCGCCGCGCCGTAGCCGAGTTTGAAGGACACGAAGGACTGGTTGAAGATCCAGTAGACCGCCGTCAGCGTGCCGTTGCGCGGGCCGCCGCGCAGGATGATGTAGAACTGGTCGAAGGCCAGCACCGAGCCCGCGACCGACAGGATCAGGGCCAGCGCCAGCGTCCGGCGGATCAGCGGCAGGGTGATGAGCCGGAAGCGCGCCAGCGCCCCGGCGCCGTCGAGCTTGGCGGCCTCGTGGAGGTCGTTCGGGATCGCCTGGAGCCCCGTCATGATGATCACCATGGTGAAGCCCGCGACCTTCCACACCACCATGGCGATGATCGACCAGAAGGCCGGGTTGAAGGTGGCCAGCAGGTTGAAGCGGCCGTCCGTCAGCCCGAGCGCCGCCGCCGCCGGGCTGAACAGGCCCGCGTCGACGTCGAGCAGCCACGACCACAGCAGGCTCGCCGAGGCGAAGCCCACCACCACGGGCAGGAAGAAGGCCGTGCGGTAGAAGCCGTTGAGCGGGCGCGGGCGCTCGACGAAGAGCGCCAGCGGGAAGGCCACGGCGAAGATCGCCACCGTCACCACCCCGGTGTAGAGCGCCGTGAAGCGCAGCGCGGTCCAGAACCGGACGTCCTTCAGGATGGCCGCGTAGTTGGCGAGCCCGATAAAGCGGTGCACGCCCACCAGCGGCCAGTTGTGGAGCGACATCCAAACCGTCATCGACAGCGGCAGGACGAAGAACAGCGCCACCAGAACCATGGCGGGCGCGACGTAGAGCAGGCCGGCGATCTGCCCCCGTCGCCGACGGCGGGAGCGCGGCGACGGGCGGGCCGCCGCGGCGGCCGGCCGGGCCGCGCCCGTCAGGCCGGACACGCGGAGGGTTCCCAACCGCCGCTACTTCGCCGGGGCCGCGTCGATGATCGACTGCATGGTCTGCTCGCCGGTCGCGACCGCCTCGTCGACGCTGTCGCCGAAGATGGCGTCGTTCAGCATCTGGATCCACGGGCCGTTGGCCGAGTTGAAGGCGTCGTTGTAGACAGTGGAATAGGGCGTGTGGCCCTTGGCCATGGCCTGGGCCACGATCCTGTACCGGGGGTCGAGGTCTTTCAGGGCCTCGTCCGCGATGTCGCCGCGCACCGGCAGGCTGCCGTATTTCGCCAGGATGGTCTGGCCTTCGAGCGAATAGGCGAAGTCCAGGAACTCCTTCAGCACGGCGACCTTGGGGCTGCCCTTGGTGACGACGAGGTTGTCGCCGCCCGCGAAGGACGACCAGCCCCCGTCCCGGCCCGGCAGGAACGTGACGCCGTAGTCGATCTGCGCGTATTGCGTGTTCAGCGCCCCGATGGCGAAGGCCCCGAGCGGCGCCATGCCGACCTTGTCGGTGGCGAAGGCCGCGAAGAAGTTTGAGCCCGTGTCGGTCTGGGCGCCGGCCGGGACCATGCCCTTGCCCACCATGCCGCGGTAGAGCGCGATGGCGCCGCGCATCTGCGGCGAATCGAGGTCGGCCTTGGCGCCGTCCTCGCTCAGCACCTGCCCGCCCGAGGCCCAGACCAGCGGGGTCAGCGTGAAAGCCATGCAGCCCGCGCAGTTGCCGGAAAAGTAGAAGCCCTTGATGTCGCCGCCGAGGGCGTTGACCTTGGCGGCGTCCTCCGCCATCTCGGCCCAGCTCGCCGGCCCCTTCTCGGGGTCGAGCCCGGCCCGCTTGAACAGGGCCTTGTTCCACAGCAGCACCGACCCCTCGGCCGAGAAGGGCAGGCCGTAGATGCGCCCCTTGTAGGTGCCGGTCTTGAGGTGGGCCTGGGACAGGCTGCCCAGGTAGGGCAGCGACTTGGCGAGGTCGGTGATGTCCTCGAGCTGCCCCGCGGCCGCGAAGGCCGGGTTGTAGACGAGGTCGAGCGAGAGCGCGTCGGGCGCTGAGCCGCCGGCCGCCGCGGCGCCGTACTTCTGGATGATCTCGTTGGTGGGGATGATGTCGAGCTTGATCTTGTCGTCGTGGCCCTTGTTGAAGGCGTCCACGACCCGCGGCATGAAGTTCGAGCCGTCGGATCGCACCCACAGGCTCGCGGTCTCGGCCCGCGCGCCCGTCACCAACGCCAGCGCCGCCGATGCGGCCAGCGCGGCCGCCGCCGCGCGTCCCAGGATCCCTCGTGCCATCGTGTCCTCCCTCTCCTTCGTCCGGCGCGGCCGTTATCCCGCCGCTGCCGCCGTGTGCTCGCCGAGCCCCGCCCCGCAGGAGGCCCGTACGACCAGCGTGCAGGGGCGCCGCCGCAGGCCGGGCGCGACGGGCCGCCCCTCGACCAGCGCCAGCAGGGTCAGCCCCGCCTCGCGCCCGAGGGCCGCGAGGTTCATGTCCACGCTGGTGAGCGGCGGGCGCGAGGCTTCCGCCACGATCGCCCAGTTGTCGAACCCCACCACGCCCACGTCCTCGGGCACGCGCGCGCCGCGCGCGCGCAGGGCGTCGACCACGCCGCGCGCGATCTGGTCGTTGCCGCAGAAGATCCCGTCGGGCCGGCGCGCGCCCTGCCGCCACAGCTGCTCGACGGCCGAATGGCCCCAGCTCTCCGACCACTGGCCGACCAGCGGGGCCGGCGCGTCGAGGCCGGCGCGGCGCAGGGCGAGCCGCGCCGCGTTGGCCCGCACCTGCACGACCTCGAAGCTCGACGGGCCGGTGACGTGGGCGATGCGGCGGCGGCCGAGCCGGGCGAGGTGGGCGATGGCCTGCGCGGCCCCGTCGGCGTCGTCCGACACCAGCGCGGGCGCGCCGGGCGCGGGCCGCGTGAAGGCGTAGACGACCGGCACGCCCAGCCCGCCGAGGTCGACGGGCAGGCGGCGGTCGATGCGCCGGCCGGTCGCGATGATGCCGTCGACGCGCTTGTCGAGCAGTGCGCGCACGTGGGTCTGCGCGCGGCCGGGGTCCTCGACGTTGCACAGGAACACCGACACGCCGTGGTCGGCGAGCGCATCCGACACGCCCGCCATCACGGGCAGCGAGAAGCGGCCGTAGCCGTCGTCCGTGAGCAGGCCGACCGTGAAGCTGCGCCGGCTGACGAGGCTGCGGGCCAGGGCATTGGGGCGGAAGCGGAGCGCAGCGGCCGCGTCTCGGACGCGCGCCCGCGTCGCCTCAGTCATGCGCCCAAGGCCGTTCAGCGCCTTGGACGCGGTGGCGACGCTGACCCCCGCGGCGGCCGCGACGTCGCGCAGCGTCGCCGGCCTGCCCCGCACGGCCTCGGCGGTCCCGCTCTGGATCGACGTCCTGCCCGCCACGTTCCACCCTGCACCGTTGTCGCTTCCCGCGGGGGCGAACCCCGCTGGAAAAACGTTTTCTCAGCGCAGGCTATGGCCGCGCCCCCGGCGCGTCAAGCGGGATGGGTAGAGCGACACGGGCAGGGTCGTGGCGACCCTTCGCGAGCGATGCCGGAGGGCGCGCCTCAGCGGCACGCCGTCACGGATGCCGCTCCGGATCCGTGAGCGGCCGCGCCGCGGCGGGCGTCACAGGAAGCGCGACAGCGCGAAGGGCCGGAGGTCCATGCCGGTCCGGCCCTCGGCGAAGAGCTCCGCGACCGCCTCCCCGATGCCGGCCGAGTGCTTGAAGCCGTGGCCCGAGCAGGCCGAGACGACCATCACGCGGTCCTGCTCCGGGTGACGGTCGACGATGAAGCCGCGGTCGGGCGTCACCGTGTAGAGGCAGGCCGCCGCCCCGGCGAGGCGCGGGGTCGCGCCGGCGAGGCGGCCGGCGACGTTGTCGCGGTACATGCCGACCGACTCCGACGGGTCCACGCGACGGTCGACCGCCTCGGCCGTGGTCGTGGTCTCGTATTGCTCGGCCGCGACCTTGACGCGCGGGTCCCCCGTGAAGGGCGGGAAGCCGTAGAAGTAGTCGCGGTCGGACCGCCCGTGCATCCAGATGTAGACGGGCGAGCTGGCGTCGTAGGCGCCCGTGTCGTCGAGCGCGTACCAGTGCAGCAACTGCCGGCTCACGGTGAGCAGGCGGTCGAAGGGAGCCCCGAGCAGCGGCGCCGTCCAGGCGCCCGCCGACACCACGACCCGGTCGGCCAGCAGCGGGCCGCCGGAGGTCGCGACGCGCACGCCCGACCCGTCCTGCGCGATCGACAGCACGTCGGTGCCGGTGCGGATCTCCGCGCCGAGCGCCCGGGCGCGCGTGAGCTGCGCGGCGATGCAGTTCTCCGGGCGCAGATAGCCGCCCTCGGCCTCGTAGTAGGCCTTCTCGTCGCCCTGCAGCCCGAGGAACATGGGGAAGCGGCGCGCCACCTCGGCGCCGTCGATCACCTCGTGGGCGATGCCGTGGCGCTCGGCGGCGTCGATCGACCGGGCCGTGAAGTCCCGCATGCCGTGGTGGGTGGTGACGCCGTCGCCCGGCCCCATCACCAGCGCGCCGCACTGCGTAAAGAGGTCGAGGCCCGTCTCGGCCTCCAGCTCGCGCCAGATGCGCTGGGACGCGACCACGAAGGGCACGTAGGCCGGCCCCTCGCCGACCGCCTGGCGGGTGATGCGCGACTCGCCGTGGCTCGAACCCAGCGCGTGGGGCGGGGCGTAGCGGTCGACGCCCACGGCCCTGGCGCCCCGCTTCGCCATCCCGTGGAGGGCGGCCGCGCCCATGGCCCCGAGGCCCACGACGACGCAATTCCAGCGCTCGCTCATCGCAGCCCGCTCGCCCCCCGATCCCGCATCCATCCCGCGCCGCCTCACACGTCGAGCGTGGTGTCGCGCTCCCACTGGGTGAAGTGGGACGCGTAGCTGTCCCACTCCTGGCGCTTCAGCTTGAGGTAGGCGGCCGAGAAGTCGAGCCCCATGGCGCGCTTCAGCTCCTCGTCCCCGTCGTAGGCCCGCAGGGCGTCGAGCAGGTTCAGGGGCAGCGCCGGGGCGTCCGTCACGGTGTGGCCGAGCTGGTACATGTCGATGTCGCGGCGCGGGCCGGGGTCGGCCCCGGTGCGCAGGCCGTCGAGGCCCGCCGCGATGATCACGGCCTGGAGCAGGTAGGGGTTGGCGGCGCCGTCCGGCAGGCGCAGCTCGAAGCGGCCCTTGCCCGGCACCCGCACCATGTGGGTGCGGTTGTTGCCCGTCCAGGTGACGGAGTTGGGCGACCAGGTGGCGCCCGAGGCCGTGCGCGGCGCGTTGATGCGCTTGTAGCTGTTCACCGTCGGATTGGTGATGGCGGCCAGCGCCGAGGCGTGGCGCATGATGCCGCCGAGGAAGTGGTAGCCCCGGGGCGACAGCCCCATCGCGTCGGCGTCGTCGTGGAAGGTGTTGGTGCGCCCCTCGGCGTCCCACACGGAGATGTGGGCGTGGCAGCCCGAGCCCGTCAGGGTCGGGAAGGGCTTCGGCATGAAGGTGGCGCGCAGCCCGTGCCGCTCGGCCACCGACTTGACCATGAACTTGAAGAAGGAGTGGCGGTCGGCCGTGACCAGGGCGTCGTCGAAGGCCCAGTTCATCTCGAACTGGCCGTTCGCGTCCTCGTGGTCGTTCTGGTAGGGCTGCCAGCCCATCTCCAGCATGGCATCGCAGATCTCGGCGATGACGTCGTAGCGGCGCATCAGGGCCTGCTGGTCGTAGCAGGGCTTGGAGGCCGTGTCCCTGGGGTCCGACACGGCGAGGCCGTCGGGCTCGATCAGGAAGAACTCGGCCTCGACGCCGGTCCTGATGCGGAGCCCCTCCTGGGCGGCCTCGGCCACGAGCCGCTTCAGCAGCACGCGCGGGGCCTGCTCGACCGGTCTGTCCTCCATCGTGCAATCGGCCGCCACCCAGGCCACCTCCCGCTTCCAGGGGAGCTGCACGACCGAGGCGGCGTCCGGCACCGCGAAGAGGTCGGGGTGGGCCGGCGTCATGTCGAGGTGGGTGGCGAAGCCCGCGAAGCCGGCGCCGTCGCGGCTCATGTCGGCGATGGCCGAGGCCGGGACCAGCTTGGCCCGCTGGGCGCCGAACAGGTCCGTGTAGGAGATCATGAAGTAGCGGATGCCGTTCTTTTCGGCATAGGCGGCGAGGTCCTGCGTCATGGGGCGGACGTCCGTTCGTGCGGGGGAGGACTGCGAGGGTCAGTAGGTGCCCTGGCCGGGGATCCAGCCCGTGCCGGCGAGGGGCACGCGCGCCATGGCGGCGGCCTCGACCGTCAAGGCGCACAGGTCCTCGGGCTCGAGGTTGTGGAGGTGGTTCTTGCCGCAGGCGCGGGCCACCGTCTGGGCCTCCAGCGTCATGACCTTGAGGAAGTTGGCGAGGCGGCGGCCGGCCAGCACGGGGTCGAGCCGCGCCATCAGCTCGGGGTCCTGGGTGGTGATGCCGGCGGGGTCGCGGCCCTCGTGCCAGTCGTCGTAGGAGCCGGCGGTCGTGCCGAGCGCGCGGTACTCGTCCTCGTAGGCGGGGTCGTTGTCGCCGAGCGCCACCAGCGCGGCCGTGCCGATCGCCACGGCGTCGGCGCCGAGCGCCAGGGCCTTGGCGGTGTCGGCCCCGCTGCGAATGCCGCCCGACACGACGAGCTGCACCACCCGGTGCAGGCCGAGGTCCTGCAGGGCCTGGACGGCCGGGCGGATGCAGGCCAGCGTCGGCAGGCCGACGTGCTCGATGAACACCTCCTGGGTGGCGGCGGTCCCGCCCTGCATGCCGTCCACCACCACCACGTCGGCGCCCGCCTTGGCGGCCAGGGCGACGTCGTAGTAGGGCCGCGCGCCGCCGACCTTGACGTAGATCGGCTTCTCCCAGTCGGTGATCTCGCGCAGTTCCGTGATCTTGATCTCGAGGTCGTCCGGCCCCGTCCAGTCGGGATGGCGGGCGGCGGAGCGCTGGTCGATGCCCTTGGGCAGGGTCCGCATGCCGGCGACGCGGTCGGTGATCTTCTGGCCGAGCAGCATGCCGCCGCCGCCGGGCTTGGCGCCCTGGCCGACCACGATCTCGATGGCGTCGGCTTTGCGCAGGTCGTCCGGGTTCATGCCGTAGCGCGACGGCAGGTACTGGTAGACCAGGGTCTGCGATTGCGCCCGCTCCTCGCTCGACATGCCGCCATCGCCGGTCGTGGTGGAGGTGCCGGCGGCCGCGGCCCCGCGCCCCAACGCCTCCTTGGCATAGGCCGACAGCGAGCCGAAGCTCATGCCGGCGATCGTCACCGGGATCTTGAGGTGGATCGGCTTCTTCGCGAAGCGCGAGCCCAGCACCACGTCCGTGCCGCAGCGCTCGCGGTAGCCCTCCAGCGGATAACGCGACATGGAGGCGCCGAGGAACAGGAGGTCGTCGAAGTGGGGCAGCTTGCGCTTCGCGCCCCAGCCGCGGATGTCGTAGATGCCGGTCGTGGCGGCGCGGCGGATCTCCGACAGGGTGTAGTCGTCGAAGGTCGCGGACTTGCGCGGCGTGGTCTGGTTCCTGGGATGGGTCATGGCGCGGGCTGATCCTCGAAGAGACGGGCGGTCGACGCTCGCACGGAGGTCAGCCGTAGGAGTCGGCGTTGTCGATGCTGAAGTTGTAGAGCCGGCGGGCCGAGCCGTAGCGCTTGAACTCGGACGGCTGCACGTCGCCCATGCCGCTCGCCTCCAGGAGGCCGCGCAGGATCGCCGCGTGCTCGGCGCGCATCGGCTTCTCGACGCAGTCGGCCCCGAGGCTCCTCACCGTGCCGCGCACGAAGAGCCGCGCCTCGTAGATCGAGTCGCCCAGCGCGTCCCCGGCATCGCCGCAGACCACGAGGTTGCCGGCCTGGGCCATGAAGGCCGACATGTGCCCGACGCCCCCGCGCACCACGATGTCGATGCCCTTCATCGAGATGCCGCAGCGCGACGACGCGTTGCCCTCGATGACGAGCAGGCCGCCCCGGCCGGTGGCGCCCGCGTACTGGCTCGCGTCGCCCTTCACGATCACGCGGCCCGACATCATGTTCTCGGCCACCCCGGGCCCGGCTGAGCCGTGCACCGTCACGTCGGCCTGCTGGTTCATGCCGGCGCAGTAGTAGCCGACGCTGCCCCTGACCTCGACGCTGATCGGCGCCTTGATGCCCACCGCCACGGCGTGGGCGCCGCGCGGGTTCACCACTTCCCACAGGGTCTCGTTGGTGCCCGGCCCCTGGCGGTGGAGCGCTTGGTTGAGGTCGCGCAGCTTCGCGCTCGCGAGGTCGACGACCGGCATGGTCAGCGCTCCCAGAAGTACACGGTGGCGGGCTCGGGCTCCCACACGCGGGCTTCCTCGATGCCGGGCAGGCCGACCAGGGCGCGATATTCGGACCCGAAGGCCACGTAGCGGTCGGTCTCGGCCAGCACCGCGGGCTTGCAGGCGATGGGATCGCGCAGCACGCCGAAGCCGGTCCTGGTGCCGACCACGAAGGTGTAGAAGCCGTCGAGGTCGTCGAGGCCCTTCTCCAGCGCCTGGCCGAGGTCCAGCCCCTGGTCCATGCGCCAGGTGAGGTAGGCGGCCGCCACCTCGGAATCGTTCCGCGTTTCCAGCGTGACGCCGTCGCGCGCGAGCTGCCGGCGCAGGTTGGAATGGTTCGATAGCGAGCCGTTGTGGACGAGGCACTGGTCGGCGCCGGTCGAGAAGGGGTGGGCGCCCAGCGTCGTCACGGCGGATTCGGTCGCCATGCGGGTGTGGCCGATGCCGTGCGTGCCGGCCATGCCGGCGAGGTCGAAGCGCTCGGCGACAGCGGACGGATGGCCGACCTCTTTGTAGATCTCGATGGCGTCGCCGGCTGCCATGACGCGTACGCCGGGATGGCTATCCCTCAACGCCCCGCGGACAGCGTTCGCCGCGCCGGCCGGGACGTCGAGCACGCCGTGGCTGGAGCGGCGGGCGAAGCCGACCTCGGCGCCCAGCGCTTCGCCCAGCGACACCGCGAGCCCGTCAAAATCCGCGTCGGGATCGGCGCTCTGCACCGTGATCTTGGCCCGCCCCGGCGCGCCGGCGCCGTAGACCGCGAAGCCCGCGCTGTCGGGGCCGCGGTCGCACATGGTGGCCAGCATGCCGGACAGGTGAAGGCCCAACTCGGGCTCAAGACTTCGGTCCTTGATGAAGAGTCCAACGATGCCGCACATGGGCCGCCCCCGGGTCGCGCCGTCCGCCCCTCCGGTCTAGGAGAGACGGAGCGCACTGACAAGAATAAATTATTCCTGAAACGCGGTCGAGACGCGGTGCCCGTCGCTGTGCTGGAGCGTGCCGGAGACGGCTCGCCCCGGAGGAACAGGCTCGACGGCGCTGCACTTCCGTGATCGTGGCGGCGCGGAACGCCTAGACCGGACATGCCGGATTCGCCGGGCGGAGACGCCCCGCCGGCCGGCCTCCGTTCCGGTACCCGGAGGAATGCGGCAACATGCTGCGAGTCCGCTCGTCCAGGAATCATCCTGATCGCTGGAGCTGACAGAGCGGGCTACCAGCAGGTGAACCCGGCGTCCGCCACCACGACGGTGCCGGTCATTAGGCTCGATGCGTCCGAGGCCAGGAAGTGCACCACGGAGGCGATCTCGTCGGGCTGGCCGAGCCGGCCCATCGGCGTGTCGCGCAGCCAGTGGTCGAGCAGGCCGGAGGCCGCCGCGTGCGCCGTCATCGGCGTCTCGATGTAGGTGGGCGCGACGGCGTTGACCCGCACGCCGCGGTCCGCCCATTCGGCGGCGAGCGACTGCGTCATCTGGTGCACCGCCCCCTTGGAAGCGTTGTAGTAGCTCTGCCTCTGGGGCCGGTTGGTGATCAGCCCCGACATCGAGCCGATGTTGACGATGGAGCCCTTGCCGGCCTTCAGCATGGGGCGCGCGAAGGCGCGGTTGCACCAGAACACCCCGTTGTAGTTGACGTCGTTCACGTTGAGCCAGAGCTCGTCCGGCACCTTTTCGGCGGGCGTGCCGGAGCGGCCGATCCCGGCGCTGGCCACCAGGATGTCGATCCGGCCGTGCCGGGCGAGGATGTCCTGCGCGACGGCGTCGACCTCGGCCGAGCGGGTCACGTCGAGGGCCACGACCTCGACCGCGAAGCCCTGGCCGGCCAGCGCGGCCCGGCCCCGCTCCGCGACCGCGGGATCGATGTCGGCGATCACCAGCTTGGCCCCGAATTCGCCGAGCGCCCCGGCACAGGACAGGCCGATGCCCTGGCCCCCGCCCGTCACCACGGCCACGCGCTCATCCAGCCGCAACTTCTCAGCGAACATGCGATCCTCCCCGATCTCGTCGCGTCACGACGGCCCGTTTGACAGGCGCGACGAAGCGATCTATCGATTCACTAAATCGTTTTAGTACCGTTTCATCGATGCCGACAAGAGCATCGCGACGGGGGGGAGCGGGACATTTGCTGAGCAGGCGGACAACCATCAAGGATGTCGCGACGCGCGCCGGCGTATCCGCCTCCACGGTCTCCAACGTGATGCTGGGGCGCAACGCCGCCACGCCCGAAGTCGCCGAGCGCGTCCGCGCCGCGGCCACCGCGCTGGGCTACGTCGCAGACCGTTCCGCCTCGCAGCTGCGCAGCGGCAAGACGCGCATCATCACGATCCTCGTCCCCAACCTGACCGACCCCTTCTTCGCGGCCGTGATCGCCGAGCTGGAGCAGCACGCCCAGGTCGAGGGGTTCGACATCGTCGTGGCGAGCTCCAACGCCGACGAGGAGGTGGAGCGGGCCCGCTTGGCGGCGCTGTTGTCCTGGCGCCCGTCGGGCGTGGTGGTCGTGCCCCACCGCGACGACTTCCCCAACAGGAGAATGCTGGACGACCTCCGCCTCCCCTACGTGGTGGTCGACCGCGCCGCGCCCGACCTGCCGGCCGACAGCGTGGTCACGGCCAACCACGCGGCGACAGCCGAGGCCGCCGACCACCTCCTCGACCACGGGCACCGGGACGTCCTCGTCGTCACCTCGACCTTTCGGCTGGAGAACATCCGCCAACGCTTCGGGGGCATCGTCGACCGCTTTGCGGCGCGGGGCCTGCCGGCGCCGCCCGCCCTGCAGGTCGGCCTGACCTTCGAGACCGTGGCCGAGCGCATGGCGGCGTGGCTGGCGGGGAACGAGCGCCCCACCGCCTTCCTGGCCGTGACGAACTTCGTGACCATGGGCGTGCTGGCCCACTTGGCGCAGGCCGAGCTGAGCGTGCCGGGGGACGTGTCGCTGGTGGGGTTCGACGACTACCCCTGGATGCGGGCCTCCTCGCCCCCCATCACGGCCATCCGGCAGGACGTGTCCGGCCTCGCCGCGGAGGCATGGGCCGTGCTCAAGCGCAGGATGGCCGGCGAGGCCGACCCGCCCCGGCACAGCGCGGTCCCCTGCCGGCTGGTGATGCGCGGCTCCGTCCGCCGCGTCGGGCCAGCGGTCCCGCCCCATCCCATCGAGGGGCCGAGGCGCGCGGCACGAGATCCGATCGGCGCGTCACCCCCGTAGCGGGGGGCTCCCGGTCGAACGGAACGGATGCGGAGCCGGGGCGCCGTTCCAGCCAACAAGTCCCGGTCTGGAGGAAGGCATATGAAACGCTGGATGCTGGCGTCGATCTCCGCCCTGTCCCTGATGGCTGCGGCGGGCGCGCATGCGGAGGACATCGACTTCAAGGGCAAGCTCGGCAGCTACCCGGGCGGCTCGCTCAAGGTCATCAGCGAGAGCGATCCCTACGTCGAGGCCATCAAGGCCACCAAGGACGGCTTCACCGGGCTTACCGGCGCCAAGGTGGACGTCGACGCCTACGGCTACGACGCCCTGCACGAGAAGGAGTTGCTCGGCTGCTCGCAGAGCGACGGCACCTACGACGTGATGCTGATCGACGGCATCTGGATCGGCGAGTTCGTGGAGGCGGGCTGCATCGATCCGGCCGAGGACCGCATCGCCAAGGAGGACCCCAAGCTGATCGCCTGGGACGACTATACGCCGTCGGGCGCCGGCCAGGCGACGTGGGAGGACAAGCGCTACTGTTTGCCGGTCGCGATCTACTACGAGATGCTGTTCTACCGCACCGACCTATTCGACAAGGCCGGCCGCAAGCCGCCGAAGACCTTCGACGAGGTCAAGGACGCGGCGAAGTTCTTCACGAACAACAAGGACTTTCCAGGCGTCTACGGCTACGCCATGAACAACCAGCGCGGCGCCGCGGCCGGCCAGCAATATTTCGAGTGGATCTTCAACGCCGGCGGCTCGCCCTGGAAGAGCAACGTGATCGGCGCCAAGGATCCCTACGCCGACATGACGCCGACGCTGAACTCGCCGGCCTCGGTCGATCTGGTGCAGTTCTTCAAGGACATGACCAAGTTCGGGCCGCCCGGCGTGGAGGCCTATGCCTGGGACGAGCGCGCCAACGCCTTCGCGGCCGGCAAGCTCGCCATGATCAACGACTGGTCGGTGCGCGCCCAGATCGCCAACGACCCGAAGAGCAGCCAGATCGCCGGCCACTTCGCCAGCGCCCTCATGCCCTCCGTGTCCGGCAAGCCGGTGCCCCCGGTCGGCGGCTGGGTCATGTGCCTCAATGCCCACGGCAAGCAGAAGGACATGGCCTGGAACTTCATGAAGTGGTTCGCGAGCCCGCAGGTCCACAAGCAATATACGATGCAGGGCGGCACCGCGAGCCGCATCGGCACGCTGCAGGATCCCGAGGTGCAGGCGAAGTTCCCCTGGACCAAGACGATCGACGAATCGCAGAAGACCGCCTGGACCGAGGTTCGCCCGCGCGTGCCCGGGACGTTCCAACTGATCGACACGGTTGGCGGCGACGTCAACAAGGCCATCATCGGCGAGTTGACCCCGAAGGCCGCCATGGACGACGCCAACGCCAAGGTCGCCGACATGCTCAAGACCTCGGGCCTGCTGAAGTGACGGGCCGGGGCGGAGCCGCGGCTCCGCCCCACCGATCCGCCGTCCCCCCTCGATCGCCCGACACCGGCCGCGCTCGCCCAAGGATTCTCGACCGATGCCAGCGCAAGCGACGCTCGCTTCCCCCCACGCCGACCGACCGGCCCGCGCCAGGCCCTTCTTCCGCGCGAACGGCTTCCAGCAGACCGCCATGGTGCTGCCGAC
>CAXTFP010000017.1:3830-14281 GCA_964243135.1 uncultured Lichenihabitans sp. | reverse complement strand
GTGCCGCTCTCCATGTCGACGGCGATCGAGCGCGACAGGTTGATGCGCCGCCGCTCCTGGGAGAAGCGCAGCTCCCAGTTGCGGTCGTCGTAGCTCACCACCGTGCCGGTGCGCAGCCGGCTCTTCAGCGCCTCCGGCGCCTCGCCGGTCACGGCCGCGGCCGCGGCCTGGAGGGCGAGTTGCACCTCGGCCAGCGCCGGCACCGGCACGTCGGGCGGCACGAGCTCGTCGAGGATGCGGTCGCGCCGCATGTAGCCGTGGGCCAGGACGTAGTCGCCGATGGTCTGCGACTGGCGCAGCCCCCCGCAGTGCCCCACCATCAGCCAGCAGTGCGGGCGCAGCACGGCGAGGTGGTCGGTGACGTTCTTGGCGTTGGAGGGGCCGACGCCGATGTTGACCAGCGTCGTGCCGGAGGGCGCGCCCTTCGCGTCGCGCCCGACGAGGTGGTAGGCCGGCATCTGCGAGCGGTGCCAGGGCGAGGCCGCGATCACGGCCGCGGGGTCGGCGCCCCCGGCCTCGCCGCGCTCCACCACGACTCCGCCCGGCAGCACCAGCCGCTCGTAGCCGTCGTCGCCCCGCGCCAGGGCCGCGAGCCCGAAGCGGACGAACTGGTCGACGTAGCGGTGGTAGTTGGTGAGCAGGATCCAGGGCTGGATGACCCGCCAGTCCGAGCCCGTGTAGTGGACGAGGCGGCGAAGCGAGAAGTCGATCCGCACGGCGTCGAACAGCGCCAGCGGGCGGGGCCCCTCCGGGTCGGACGACTCCCACAGCCCGTCGGCGATCTCGTCGCCCACGGCCGACAGGAGCGGCACGGGGAAATGGCGGGCGAGCTCCGAGGGGGTGGCGCCGCCGCTCGCGAGGTCGGCGCCGGGCTCGACCACGTAGGGGTAGGGGATCTCCTGGGCGCTCGACCCGACCTCGACCGCGACGCCGTAGTCGCGCACGAGCGGCCCGAGCTGGTCGAGCAGGTAGGGGCGGAAATAGTCGGGCTGCGTCACGGTCGTCGTGTAGGTGCCGGGCGTCTGCAGCTTGGCGGTGGCGCGCTTCAGCCGCGGCACCGGGCCGTCCGGCGCGTAGGTGAGCCGCAGCTCGGGGTATCGGAACCGCATCCGCGTGCCCATGTCGGGCGGGGTGCCGTCGTCGAGGAAGCGCTGCAGCGCGGTCCTCAGGGCCCGGGTGGCGCCGGCATGGAGCTCGCCCAGGCGGTCCACCGCGGCCTCGGGCGACGCCATCGTCTCGGTCGGTCTCAGCTCTTCGGTCTGCATCTTGGGAGTCCCGCGTGCCCGGCCGGACCTTGGCATCACCGGGGTGGATGCGCAAAGTGCCGGAGGCCCGCACGCGCCGGCGCGCGGCGGGGCCGGCGACGCCGAGGAGGCGCATCGATGCTGCTGGGACTGGATTGCGGATCCACGGCCGTCAAGGCGGTCCTGTTCGATCCCGACGGCAGGGCGGTCGCGACGGGCAGCCGGCGGACCGCGCCGGTGCAGCCCGCGCCCCACCGCGTCGAGCACGACATGGATGACCTGTGGCGCCTCGCCTGCGGGGCCATCGCGGACGCGCTGGCGGCGGCCCCGCCCGGCGCCGTGGAGGCGGTCGGCGTCACCGGCCACGGCGACGGGCTCTACCTCGCGGACAGGGCGGGGCGGCCGCTCGGCCCCGGCATCCAGTCGGTCGACAGCCGCGCCCACGCGGTGACGGCCGCCTGGGCCGCCTCCGGCGTCCTCGACCGCGTGGAGGCCATCGCCGGGCAGCGCCCCTATCCCTACGCGGCCTCGTCGCTGCTGGCCTGGATCATGCGCCACGAGCCGGAGCGCTACGCGGCGATCGGCCACGTCCTGTTCTGCAAGGACTGGCTGCGCTACCGGCTCACCGGCGCGATCGCCACCGACCCGACCGATGCCAGCACGGCCTTCACCGCGGCGCGCAGCCAGCTCTACTCGGACGAGCTCCTGTCGCTGCTCGGCATCGCGGCCGTGGGGCCGGCGCTGCCGCCCATCCGGCCGAGCAGCGGGGTGATCGGCACGGTGTCGGCCTCTGCCGCGGCCGACACTGGCCTCGCCCAGGGCACCCCCGTTGCGGGCGGGATGCACGACGTCACGGCCAGCGCGGTGGGGCTCGGCAACCTGCGGCCGGGCGTGCTGTCGATCACGGCCGGCACCTTCAGCATCAACGAGACCCTGTCGGACCACCTCGCGACCGACCCGCGCTGGACCGCCCGCGCGGGCCTGCGGCCGGGCCAGTGGATGAACATGTCCATCTCGCCGGCCTCGTCCAACAACGTGGATTGGTTCCTGCGGCAGGCCTACGGCGCCGAATGGGAGGCGGCCGGCCGGGGCGGGCCGCCGGTCTGGGAGAGGGTCGAGGCCGACCTCGCCGCGCCCGCGGCCGGCGACGGCCCCCTGTTCCACCCCTTCCTCTACGGCTCGCCCTACGACGCGCCCGCGAGCGCCGCCTTCTTCGGCCTGCGCTCCTGGCACACCCGCGCCGACATGCTGCGCGCCGTGGCCGAGGGCGCTGTGTTCAACCACCGCTTCCACGCCGACGCCCTGCGCTCGGCCTTCCCGGTCGACCGCGCCCGCATCACGGGCGGGGGCACGTCGCGGACCCGGCCGGCCCGCCTCTTCGCCGACGCGCTCGGCCTGCCCGTGGAGGTTCCGGAGGCCGCGGAGGTGGGCGCGCTCGGCGCCGCCCTGGTGGCGGGCGTCGGGGTCGGCACCTATGTGTCGCTGGAGGACGCGGTCCGGCGCGCCTGCCGGGTCGCGGCCCGCCACGAGCCCGATGCCGGGCGCCACGCCGCGCTGTCCGCGCGGTTCGCCCGCTACGTCGCCCTGGCCGAGGCCGTCCGCCCCTTCTGGTCGGGGGGCGCTACCCCCTCCACACCTCACCCCTGAGCCCACCAGCATGACAGCCTCGCCCCCGCCGTCGCCGCGCGCCGCCAAGCTCGACCGCCTCCGGGCCGCCCCGAGGGTGTCCGTCCTCATCGTCGGCGGGGGCATCAACGGGGCCGGCACGTTCCGCGACCTCGCCCTGCAGGGCGTGGACTGTCTCATCGTCGACAAGGGCGACTGGTGCGCCGGCACCAGCGCCGCGCCCTCCCGCCTCATCCACGGCGGCCTCAAATACCTGGAGACGGGGGAGTTCCGGCTCGTGGCCGAGTCCACGCGGGAGCGCAACCTGCTGCTCCGGAACGCCCCCCACGTCGTCAAGGCCCTGCCGACTGTGGTGCCGATCCATTCGGCGTTCGGGGGCATCGTGCCCTCGATCAGGCGCTTCCTCGGCCGCAAGGCGAAGCTCGCCGACCGCGGGCTGCTGATCGTCGAGCTGGGGCTCGCGCTCTACGACTGGCTGGGCCGCCGGCACCGGGTCATGCCGCGCCACGGGGTGGCGCTGCGCGCGGCGACGCGGCGGCGCTTCCCGGCCATGGCCCGCACGGTGCTCGCGACCTCGACCTATTACGACGCGCGCGTCACCCAGGCCGAGCGGCTCTGCTACGAGCTCGTTGCCGACGGGGAAGCCGCCCACCCAGACGCCCGCGCCCTCAACCACGTGGCCCTCACCGGCGCGGCCGGGGGGCGCGTGACCCTGACCGACCAGGTCACCGGCGAGGCCGTGACGATCGAGCCGCGCCTCGTGGTCAACGCCGCCGGCCCCTGGATCGACCGCGTCAACGGGGCCGTCGGCCTCAACAGGGCCTATATCGGCGGCACCAAGGGCTCGCACCTCGTCGTCGACAATCCCGAGCTCGTGCGCGAGCTCGACGGTCACATGATCTACTTCGGCTCGGCCGACGGCCGGATCTGCCTCGTCTATCCGTTCTTCGGCAAGGCGCTGATCGGCTCGACCGACATCAAGGCCGACGCGCCCGACGCGGCCGTCTGCGACGACGCGGAGGCCGACTACATGCTGGGCATGGTGGGCGAGGTCTTCCCCGGGCTGACGCTCGCGCGCGACCAGATCGTCTACCGCTACGCCGGCATCCGCCCGCTCCCGGCCGCCCAGACCGACGACCCCGGCGAGATCAGCCGTGACCACTCGGTCGGCCGCGACCGGCTGCCCGGCAGCGACGTGCCCGTGCTGTCGCTGGTGGGCGGCAAGTGGACCACCTTCCGGGCCTTCTCGGCCGAGGTCACGGACGAGGTGCTGGCCGCGCTGAAGCGGCCGCGCCGGACCGAGACGACCTTCGTGCCGATCGGCGGCGGCCGGGGCTACCCCGCGACCGAGGAGGCGCGCCGGGGCTGGATCGCGCGGGTCGCGGGCGCTCATGCGGTCAGCCCGGCGCGCGCCGAGGCCTGCCTCGACCGCTACGGCACCGCGGCCGAGGCCATCCTGGGCGCCCGCGATCCCGGCCCGGACGACGCGCTCGCCACTCTGCCGGACTATGGCGCGGCTGAACTCCGCGCCGTGATCCGGCGCGAGCAGGTCGTCGACCTCGCCGACCTCGTCTTCCGGCGCCTGCCAGTCGCGGTCTCGGGCCGCCTGACCCCCGAGGTCGTGGCGGAACTCGCCGCGCTGGCGGCGGAGGCGCTGGGATGGAGCGACGAGGAGCGGGAGCGGCAGGTTGGCAGACTCGTCCGCATCGGGCGGGAGCGCCACGGGATCGCGCTCGAGCCTCCGGAGCCTGCCGTGCGGGCGCTGCAGGCCGCCACGCCGTGATGATCGGGCGAGCCTGATACCAGCGGCGGCCCGTGCTGACCTTTTTTCTCCCACCTCTCTCAGGATGAGAAAAGGCGAGGTCTGTCTCTGCTGAAACGAGGGATCATGAGGTCGCGCCTGTCGCGCGGGCGCGACCCCGACTGATCCTCGAAGAAGATCTCGACGGCGATTGTGCCGCCCGACGCCCCGCGGCTATGGTCGCGGCGCATCACGGACGTGCGGCCGCGGCGGACTCACCCCCGGCACGGCACGCCGACGACATCGCGGGAGGGAACGGCATGGCACTCAAGATCGGCGTGATCGGCGCCGGCACGATCGGGCAGGACCACATCCGCCGGCTGTCGACGGTGCTGGCCGGCTCGACCGTGACGGCCGTGTCCGATACCGATGCGGCCCGCGCCCGCGACGTCGCGGCGGGCCTGAAGGGCGCGCGGGCCTTCGCCACCGGCGAGGAGCTGATCGCTTCCCCCGAGGTCGAGGCCGTGCTGGTCTGCTCCTGGGGGCCGAGCCACGAGCAGTACGTCACAGCCGCGATTCAGGCCGGCAAGTTCGTCTTCTGCGAGAAGCCCCTCGCCACGACCGAGGCGGCCTGCCTCAACATCATCGACGCTGAGACCAAGCACGGCACGCGCCTCGTGCAGGTCGGCTTCATGCGCCGCTACGACGCTGCCTACCGGGCCTTGAAGAAGACCGTGACGGACGGCGACATCGGCGCGCCCCTCATCATGCACTCCGGCCACCGCAACGCTTCCGTGCCGTCTCACTATACGGCCGACATGGCGATCGTCGACACGGCCGTGCACGACATCGATATCGCGCGCTGGCTGCTCGACGACGAGGTCGCCGAGTGCCTGGTGGTGACGCCGAGGAAGTCGAGCCGCGGCGGCGACCTCCAGGATCCGCTGATCCTGCTGCTGCGCATGGCGGGCGGCGCTGTCGTGGACGTCGAGATCACCGTCAACATCGCCTACGGCTACGACATCCGCGGCGAGATCATCGGTGAGACCGGTACGGCCACCATCGCGGAAACGGCCCCCGTGCTGGTGAAGCGCGAGGGCGTGGTCAGCGGCCGCGTGCCCGAGGATTGGCGCGAGCGCTTCATCCGCGCCTACGACGTCGAGCTCCAGGAGTGGGTCGACAACTGCACCCGCGGCACCGTGTCGGGCCCGTCGAGCTGGGACGGCTACGCCGCCACCGTCGTGACGGATGCCGGCCTCGCGGCCGCGAAGGCGGGCGGCTGGGCCAAGGTGAGCCTGCGCGACAGGCCGAAGCTCTACGCCTGAGGTTCGATGGCCGTCGACGGCGGGGACCGGCCGGCCCCGCCCTGCCGTCGACGCCGAGGGTGGAACATGTCTTCCCTCCCCTGGAGACGGCTGATCGGCTCGGATCCCCCCGGACGCCGCATCAGGCGATCGGTCGCCCGAGGTCGAAGCCCAGGGCCACGAGGCCCGTGACGAGCAGCAGGCCGCCGCACCATTCCAGCGTCGCCAGACGGGCCGGCACGTGCCGCGCGGTCACCACCAACCCCACGCCGCCGAAGAGTGCCGTCACGATGGCCATGGTGGTCCCCGCATCCCTGTGGACAAGTTCCGGGTCGACGCTGGCACCGATCGATGAAGAAATCCGCAAGATCGCCCGATCCTGCGCAGCGCATCCCTCGCGCTGCCCAAGGATGAACCAGCGCCACGCGGCGCCTCCGGAAGTCCTGCGATGGCAAGACCGACGTCGCCGGAATCCACGACGAAATCCTGCGTCAGATCGCTGCCGACGGGCTGCGTCCCTCCCTCGATGAGTTAACCATTCGCTCACGCCGACCCTGGACGGAGTGCTTAAACAAAGTTAAATCATGTTAACACTTCGAGATCGAGATGGTCATGCAGCAGCTGTCGGGTCGCCAATCCGCTCGTCTGTTTTCAACTGTGTTGGCGTCGGCCGGCGTCTTCGGCTTCGCCGGCCGTGCCAGCGCCCACGTCAAGTGGTTCTGTGCTTTCGACATCGCGGGGCAGCCGGTCGGGCTGGAGAACGTGCTCTGCCCGGATTTCGAGGAACTGAGCGTGCTGACGATCCTCGTGCTGATCGCGGCGGGCCTCGTCGAGAAGACGCCGCTCGGCTCGGCGCTGCTGCGCTCGATCATCAGCTTCATGGCCCCGGTGCGCTGGAACGCCGACCTGCTGATCCGCGCCGTCGCGGGCTTCTTCTTCGTCACCCTGTGGGGCATGGGCGGGATCATCCTCACGCCCGAGCTGAAGACGACATCGCAGTTGATCCCGCTGCTGCAGCTCGGGATCGCGGCTTGCCTCCTGTGGCGGAGCACCCTGGTCCTGTCGGCGGCCGGCATCGCCACGCTCTACGCGGTGGCGCTGCACGACTACGGCCTATTCCACCTGCTCGACTACCCGATCTTCCTCGGGCTCGCCGGCTACCTCGCGTTGACCGGCCTCGGCGTGAAGCCCTTCGGCCTCCGCCCGCTCGACGTCGCCCGCTGGGCCGCCGCCGTCACGCTGATGTGGGCTTCGGTCGAGAAGTGGGCCTACCCGGAATGGACGGCGCCGCTCTTCGTCAGCCATCCCAATATCGCCATGGGCTTCTCGCCGGACTTCTTCATGCGGGCCGCGGGCGTGGTCGAGTTCGGCCTGTCCTTCGCCCTGATCTGGACGCCGCTGTGCCAGCGCGCCGCCGCCCTGGTCCTGGCCGGCATGTTCCTGAGCGCCGTGCTGGAGTTCGGCAAGATCGACGCCGTCGGCCATTCCTGCATCATCGTCCTGGTGCTGGCCATCGCGGCCGACGATCTCGTCGCCCCCGTCCCGCTGCGCCGCATCGCCTGGACGCCGGTCGGCTTCGCGGCCGCGCTGGGCGCCTTCCTGCTCGCCTATTACGAGATCCACGCCGTGATGTTCGGCACGGCGCTGACCTGATCCCGCGGCGGGGCCCGTCAATCCCCGACGTGGACCACCATCTTCATCTTGGGGTGGATGCCGCACAGCACCGTGAACGTCCCGGCCTTCGCGAAGACCACGTCGGTGCGGCTGCCGGGCTCCTGGTCGCCCGAGTCGAAGCTGAAGTCCGGGTTGTCGATATAGGCGTGGTGCATCAGGTCGCCGTCGTCGTTGACGATCTGCAGCGTGTCGCCCTGCCGGAGGGTGATGGAGCCGGGCAGGAAAGCCCGGCCGCGTTGAGACACGACGTAGCGCGTGCCGGAGCCGGCCGCGAGGGCCGCGCCCGCCGCCACGGCCAGGACCGCCAGGATCGCGCCCGCCATCGGCCCGGGCCTCGAAAAACGTCCCATCCCCATCCGTCCCTCGCGCTCCCGGTCGGCCGATCCGTCGCCGGGGCCGGGTGTATTGTCCGGCAGGCTCCTTAATCGTTGGTTGCAACCTTTCCGGGAAGGTTCATCGGACTTTTACCCTTGGAGGCGCAGAACGCGGGAGACGCCGGTAGCAAGGTCGCCCGATGGACTGGACTTTGGTCAGCACGCCCCCCGACCACGTCGGTTCGCTCGGCCGCAGCGTCGCGTCCCTGGCCCGGCTGGCCCGCACCATCCGGGGGCGGATCCTCGTGGCCTTCCTGGTGATGGCGGTGATCACGGGCGCGCTCGGCAGCTACGCGGCCCTGCAACTCAAGGAGGCGGGGGAACTCGCGACCCGCACCTTCGACCAGTCCCTGATGTCCGTGAACTACGCGCGCGCCGCGCTGGCGGATTTCACCGCCATGGAGAACGCCTTCATCCGCTGCGCGGTCGAGACGGACCCCGCCGAGCGGGACGCGCTCGGGGCCAAGGTCGAGGAAGCCCGGGTGTCCCTGGTGGAGGACCTGACCATCGCGGGCGAGCGGGCCCAATCGCGCCGCGCCATCGAGGCCGGCGACCGGGCCAAGGAGGCCGTGTCGCGCTGGAACGCCGCCCGTGGCGGGGTCGCGGGCCGGCCCGAAGCCGCCGGGAGCTGGCGGTCGATCGACGCCTACGCCGCGACCGTGAACCAGCAGATCGACCTCCTCGTCAACTACACGGCCGGCGACGGCTTCTCGTACCGGCAGAAGGCCCGCGCCATCGTGGCGGACGACATCCGGGCGACGCTCCTCACCACGGCCATGGCGCTGCTGGCGGCCGCCGCCGTGGTGTGGCTGCTCGCCCGCCGCATCATCGGGCCCGTGGCGGCGGCCTCGGCGGCGGCCGACGACATCGCGCGGGGCAAGCTCGACGGCGACATCCCGCCGGGCAACGGCGACGAGCTCGGCGCGCTCCTGTCCTCCATGGCGGTGATGCGCGACAATCTCCGCTCCATGATGGAGCGCGAGGTCGCCCAGCGCCGCTCGGCGCAGACGCGCCTCGCCGACGCGCTGGAAAGCTCGGCCGAAGGCATCGTGGTGGTGGATGCGGAGGGCCGGATCGCGCTGGCCAACTCGCAGCTCGCCGACTTCCTGGCCGTGTCGCCGCGCTCGCTCCAGCCCGGCACGCCGGTGGCGGCCCTGGCGGCGCTGATCGACGCGCCCACCCTGCTGCGCGGCCCCGCCTCCACCCCCCGGCCCGCCGCCGAGGAGGCTCGCCTGCCCGACGGCCGCTGGCTCAGGGTCAGCCGCAGCGCCACCCAGGACGGCGGCTTCGTGGCCGTGCTGAGCGACATGACGGTGCTGAAGACCCAGGAGGAGAAGCTCCAGGCCACCAACCTCAGCCTCGACGCCGCGCTGGAGAACATGTCCCAGGGCCTGTGCCTCTACGATGCGGGGGGCCGGCTCACCGTGGTCAACCGCCGCTTCGTCGACATCTACCGGCTCGACGCCGCCGCCGTGCGCCCGGGCGTCGCCTTCGACGAGGTGCTGAGGCTCAAGATCGCGGCCGGCGACCACGGCGATATCGCGCCCGCCGAGTACCTGCGCCGGCGCACGGAGGTGCTGCGCCGCCCGGGCACCACCGTCTACGAGGAGGCGGTCCACGGCCGCACGGTGGCGATCGTCCACCACCCGATGGCGGAGGGCGGCTGGATCGCGACCTACGAGGACGTGACCGAGCGCCGGCAGGCCGAGCGGCAGGTCATGTTCATGGCGCGCCACGACGCCCTGACGCGCCTGCCGAACCGCATGCTGTTCGGCGAGCGCATCGATGACGCCGTGAAGCGCCTCGGCCGCGGCGAGGGTTTCGCGGTGCTGTGCCTCGACCTCGACCGCTTCAAGCACGTCAACGACACGCTGGGCCACCCGGCCGGCGACGAGCTGCTGCGCCAGGTCGCCGAGCGGCTCGAAGCCTGCGTGCGCGAGGTCGACACGGTGGGACGCCTCGGCGGCGACGAATTCGCCGTGGTCCAGTGCGGCGTGTCCGACGACGAGGACACCATCACCCTGGCCCGCCGCATCATCGCGGCGGTCGCCGAGCCGATCGACCTCGACGGCCGGCAGGTGTCGGTGGGGGTCAGCGTCGGCATCGCGGTGGCGCCGCGGGACGGCGCGTCGCGCACCAAGCTCCTGAAGAGCGCCGACGCCGCCCTGTACCGCGCCAAGAACGACGGCCGCGGCGTGTGGCGCTGCTTCGAGCCCGAGATGGACGCGCGGCTCCAGGCCCGCAGCGCCCTCGAACTCGACCTCCAGCGCGCCCTGGCCGAGGACCAGTTCGAGATCCACTACCAGCCCCTCTACGACGTGGCCGAGGACCGGATCGGCGGCTTCGAGGCGCTGCTGCGCTGGCGCCACCCGACGCGCGGGATGGTGCAGCCCTCCGAGTTCATCTCGGTCGCGGAGGAGCGCGGCCTCATCGTCCCGCTCGGCGAATGGGTGCTGGCCCGCGCCTGCGTCTAGGCCCGCGCCTGGCC
>CAXTFP010000017.1:0-3820 GCA_964243135.1 uncultured Lichenihabitans sp. | reverse complement strand
GGAGGCGCTGGCGCGGTCCGGCCTGCCGCCGAGCCGGCTGGAACTGGAGATCACCGAGACGGTGCTGCTGTCGGACGGCCCCACAACCCTCGACACGCTCCACCGCCTGCGCCGCGAAGGTGTGCGCTTCGCGCTCGACGACTTCGGCACCGGCTATTCGTCGCTGAACTACCTGCTGTCCTTCCCCTTCGACAAGATCAAGCTCGACCAGTCCTTCGTCCGCGACCTGACGGAGCGCAGCGACGCCCGCGCCATCGTGCGGGCCGTCACCAAGCTCGGCGGCGAGCTCGGCATGAGGATCACGGCCGAGGGGGTCGAGACGCGCGAACAACTCGACCAGCTGCGCATCGACGGCTGCGACGAGGTCCAGGGCTTCTACTTCAGCCGGCCCGTGCCGCCCGGCGAGGTCCGCGACCTCATCGAAAAGTGGAGCGGCGCCCTGGCGTGACGCGGGTGGGGCGTCCCGCCGCCCTCGCGTCGCCGGCCCGGATGTGTCACCCTGGGCCCGTGAACAGGCTCACGCTTCGGAGCTGGCGTGTATCGGCAGCGGCATGACACACGCTAGCGGCTCCGCGGCCCACCTCGCCGGCCGGCCGCCACACGGGCTTTCGCCATGACGGCCGACATGACGGTCAAGTTCTGGGGCGTGCGCGGGGGCATCCCGTGCCCGGGTCCCGACCACGCGGTGTTCGGCGGCAACACGGCCTGCGTGGAGCTGCGCTGCGGCACCCGCACCGTCGTGTTCGACGCCGGCAGCGGCATCCGCCCGCTCGGGCGCCGCATGTTGGCCGAGGGCCGGGGGCTCGACTTCGACCTGATGATCAGCCACTGCCACATCGATCACCTGCTCGGCCTGCCGTTCTTCGCCCCGGCCTTCCGACCGGACGCGACGATCCGGCTGTGGACCGGGCACCGCGACAGCGACGAGCACCTGCACGACGCGCTCGCGCAGCTGATGATGCGGCCGCTGTTCCCGATCACGCCCGAAACCTTCGCCGCGACCCTGGCGTACCGCGACTTCCGGGCCGGGGCGCGCTTCGACATGGGCGACGGCCTCGCGCTGGCGACGGGCTCGCTGAACCATCCGGGCGGCGCCACGGCCTACCGGATCGACTATGCGGGCCGCTCCTTCGGCTATTTCACCGACCACGAGGGCTCGGACGACGGCCCGGACCGCGGCCTCATCGCGCTGGCGCGCGGGCTCGACCTCCTGGTGGTGGACGCCAGCTACACGCCGGCGGAATACGAGGGGCGCCGGAACTGGGGCCATTCCACCTGGGCGCAGGCGGTGGCGCTGGCGGATGCGGCCGGCGTGGGCCGGCTCGCCCTGTTCCACCACGACCCGTCGCACGACGATGCCGGCATGGCGGCCATCGAGGCCGAGGCGATGGCCCGGCGCCCCGCCACCTTCGCGGCCCGGGACGGCCAAATCGTGACGTTTTAAGTCAATTCGTGGTCATCTGCAAAAAGACCCATGATGAGTCTCGGCAAAGCGTCACGCTACCAGCATCATGACAGTTCGGTTTCAAAAGGCCCTCGGCCTTTTGCGGGTCTCAGGGCGGAGCCCTGAATAAAATGGAAAATGAACCAGTATCGTCACGGCTGCATTTTCGGGGCTTTGCCCCCAAACCCACCAAAGGGCTTGCCCTTTGGAGTCCCTTTCACGGATCGGTGCCATCCGGCCTTCGGCCGAAGCTCCCCACATCGAAGACCAGCTCGAGTTGAACGGGGAGATCGAGCGTTTTCACCGAGATCGCGGATGCGCGGTCGGCGGATGAGGCCAGGACTACGGGATCCGCCGCATCCGACCGATCCGCTTCACCGGTCGTTCAGCATTCCGGCAACTCCGGCGGCCGCGGACTTGAGGGAGAGTGAAATCGAAAGGTCAGCCGCCCTATCTTCACCCCCGGTGGAGCGGCCGCCATGGGCTCGCCGCGGGCCGGGTCGGGTACGGAGCGCCATGATCGACGTCAACCTCATCGGGGCGCCGGCCTTCGCGGTGAAGCGCGTGGGGGACGATTTCGTCTACACGGGCATCAACCGGCGCATGGCGTCGCTCACGGGCCTCGACGCCCGGCGCATGATCGGCCTGAGCCCGCGGTGCTGCCTGCCGGCCGACATCGCCGAGGCCGTGATGGCGCGCTACCGGCAATGCGTGGGCGACCGGCAGGCGATCGATTCCGAGACGCATTACGAACTGCCGGGCGGCGAGCGCTGGTGGCACGTCACCGTCACGCCGGTGCTGGGCGAGGACGGTGCCGTGTCGTCGCTGGTGGGCGTCGCGACCGACGTCACCGGGCGCAAGACCGCCGAACGCGACCGGCGCGAGGCCGACGCCCGTATGGCGCTCGCCATGGACGTGCTCGACGGCGGCTTCTGGCACCTCGACCTCGCGTCCGGCGAGGTCGAACTGAGCTCCAAGCTCGCCACGCTGGTGGCGGGCCGTGCGGTCGACCGCATGAACTGGGCCGAGTTCATCGCCCCGATCCATCCCGACGACCTCGGCGGCGTCGACTTGGCACCCCTGCTGGCGGGCGAGTGCGACATCTCCACGACGGAATACCGCGTGCTCTCCGATGCCGAGGGCGGTCCGCGCTGGTTCCGCTCCCGCCGCCGCCTCGTGCGCGGCGAGGCGGGCAGCCCCGACAGCGTGATCGGCGTCGCGATCGACGTCACCGAGCAGCGGCGGCTCCAGGACGTCTACGAGCGCCAGGCCACCACGGACCCCCTGACGGGCCTCGACAACCGCCGCGGCTTCGACGCCGGGGCGGAGCGTTTCATGCGAGCCGCGGTCCGGGATGGCCGGCGCTTCGGCCTGATCGTGCTCGACCTCGACCGGTTTAAGCCGATCAACGACCGGCACGGCCACGCGGTGGGCGACCTCATGCTGCGCGAGGTCGCGGCGCGGCTGCGCCGGCAGGTGAGGCCCGACGACGCCGTGGCGCGGCTCGGCGGCGATGAATTCGCCGTCTTGGTGGGGGAGGTCGGGGGCGACCACCTGCCCCGCTTGGCCCAGCGCCTGATGCAGGCGGCCCAGCAGCCCGTGCGGACGCCGGTGGGCGACCTGTCGGTCGGCGTCAGCCTCGGCGTCGCGGTCTCGCTGGAGGGCGACAGGAGCATCGAGGACCTCGCGGCCCGCGCCGACCGGGCGCTCTACGACGTCAAGCTGTCGGGCCGCGGCGCCTGGAAGATCGCCGCCTGAGCCTGCATGGGGAGTTCCCGGACGGGGTGGCCGAGGCGGTCCTGCGCTTCCTCGGCGCGGCAGCGGGAAGCCGGCCCGGCCCCGCGTGAGCGGGCTTCCGCGTTCACGCTATGATGGCCGAGGGTTTGCCTCGCGGGCCGGTCGCGGCCTAGCTCTGTCCCTTCCGGTGCCGGGAGGGGCGTCCGACCTTGAGCGATCTGATCTCCACGCCGCAGCGGCTGGTGTTCGCGGCCGACGACGCCGAAAGCTTCGGCGCCTACCACGACCTTTACGCCGGCGGCTCCACCGTGTCGCGCTCCGAGGCCGCGTTCAGCGCCGCCGTGGTGGCCTACCGCTTCCCGCGCATGCTCCTGTTCGACCGGCAGGTCGGCGGCGTGGTGCACCACCGCGACGAGGCCCGCGTGCGGCGGGACGGGTTCGACCACTTCACCCTGCAGGTGCTGCGCTCGGGCGACATGGCGGGCGGGGTGCCGGGCGACGAGCGCCCCCTGGCGCCCGGCGACGTGATCCTGTTCGACACGACGCGGCCGCAGCGCACCCGCGTCGACGGCGCGGACCACGTCCCGGTCACGCTGGTGCGCGAACAGGTCGAGGCCGCGCTGCCGGACGCCCGGCGGC
>CAXTFP010000016.1:13541-14296 GCA_964243135.1 uncultured Lichenihabitans sp. | reverse complement strand
GCGCCGCCACCACCGTGTGGACCTCCGTGCCCTTGTCGGTCAGGCTGATGCGGACCGAGCGGCGGTCGATGCGCGACCGGGCGTGGTGCAGGTAGCCGGTCTCGACCAGCTTCTTGACGTTGTAGGACACGTTGGAGCCGAGGTAGTAGCCGCGGGTGCGCAGCTCGCCGGCCGTCAGTTCCTTGTCGCCGATGTTGTAGAGCAGCAGTGCCTGCACGGCGTTGACGTCGCCCCGCCCGCGCCGGTCGAACTCGTCCTTGATGACGTCGAGCAAGCGGCGATGCAGGCGCTCCACCAGGGTGAGCGATTCGAGATACACCGGGCGGACGTCGTTCAACCGGTCGTCCCGTTCCTGGGCGGCTTCGATCTTCATGGCCTTCTTCATCTCACGCCCCGTCTGTCTGACCCCGCCGGCCGGTGCTCCGACCGCTTGTCCGTATGGCGAAGTTAGGACCGGCCCATGAAGACGAGTTTAAGCGACAGACTGAATGTGCGGTTTACTTCTTATGTTCAATCGAAACTGAATCCCGCGATGCCTCAGCAGCGATCGATCAGAATCAAGTCGATTGCGACGGAACTTCCACACGCGCGATTTATCCCCAGGACCATTGGAACCGTCGCCGATTTAGACTTGGGAAAGCACGACGGCGCGGCCGAGGCCGGTCGTCAGCCCTCGGCCTCCTCGGCCTGGGCCGCGAACCAGACGAGGGCGAGGTAGCCGGCCATCAGCGCCACGTCGGCGAGCCCCGTGACGA
>CAXTFP010000016.1:0-13531 GCA_964243135.1 uncultured Lichenihabitans sp. | reverse complement strand
CGTGACGAGAGGATGATCGAAGAAACCCGGCATGACCACGAGCACGAGGATCTGCGCGCCCACGGCCACGAGCCAGATCACCCCGCCCCAGGGCGCGGCGAGCCACAGGCCCACGGAGGCCACGAAATCCACCACCGCGAAGAACACGGCCGCCGCCATGGCGGCGGGCGCCAGGGCCGCGAAGGGGCTCGCGCCGTCCGCGTCGGTGCCGAGCACCGCCCCCCACTGCAGCAGGCCCTGGACGATCCAGATCGCCGCCGTGACGCGCATGAAAAGCACCAGCGCGAAGCCGAAGCGCGTCCGGTCGTCGCGGCCGCCCGGCTGCTTCAGCGCGATGGCGGCCAGCGGCGCGGCCGTCGCCACCCGCCGCTTCGCGGTGGATCTCTGCATGGTCGTGCGCCTCCCCGGCCGTCTCGGGTCGGGATCAACGCCGCTCGCACCCGCAAATGCAAGCGGCTCCGCGCGATCCGCCCCCGCGGCCGAACTTCCGGGTGGCCCGAGGCCGTGGTAGCGTCGCCGGACCGACACGGACAGCATCGCTCCCCATGGATCCACGTTTCGCGGGCCCGTCCCCGGCCGAACCGGCCGGCGCCCCGCAGCCCGCCCCGGGCCTGGGCCTCGTCCACCGCCCGCGCCGCAACCGCAAGGCCGACTGGTCGCGCCGGCTGGTGCGCGAACACACCCTGACGGTGAACGACCTGATCTGGCCGATCTTCGTCATCGACGGTGAGGGGCGGCGCGAGGCCGTGTCCTCCATGCCGGGGGTGGAGCGGCTGTCGGTGGACGAGGCCGTGCGGGCGGCCGTGCGGGCGGCGCGGCTCGGCATCCCGGTCCTGTCGCTCTTCCCCTACACGGAGCCGGGCCTGCGCGACCACCACGGGTCCGAGGCCCTGCGCGACACCAACCTCGTCTGCCGCGCCTGCCGGGCCATCAAGCGCGAGGTGCCCGAACTCGGCCTCCTCACCGATGTCGCGCTCGACCCCTACACGAGCCACGGCCACGACGGGCTGCTCGACGGCCACCGCATCGTCAACGACCCGAGCGTCCGCGTGCTGGTGGAGCAGGCGCTGGTCCAGGCGCGGGCCGGGGCCGACATCATCGCGCCCTCCGACATGATGGACGGGCGCGTCGGCGCCATCCGCTCGGGCCTCGACGCCGCTGGCTTCGAGGACGTGCAGATCATGAGCTACGCGGCGAAATACGCCTCGGCTTTCTACGGCCCGTTCCGCGACGCGATCGGCACCTCGGCGGCGCTGGTCGGCGACAAGAAGACCTATCAGATGGACCCCTGCAACGGCGCCGAAGCGCTGCGCGAGGTCGAGCTCGACCTCGGCGAGGGCGCCGACATGGTGATGGTGAAGCCCGGCCTGCCCTACCTCGACGTGGTGAGCCGCGTGAAGGCGCGGTTCGGCGTGCCGACCTTCGCGTACCAGGTGTCGGGCGAATACGCGATGATCGAGGCCGCCGCCGCCAACGGCTGGCTCGACGGCGACCGCGCCATGGCCGAAAGCCTCGTGGCCTTCAAGCGCGCGGGCGCGGACGGGATCATGACCTACTTCGCCCCGCGGATGGCGGAGCGGCTCAACGAGAGGCGCTGACGTCCGCCGCACCTTCGCCCTCGCGGGTCTCGCCGCCGCGGGCCTGACGCTCGCGGGCTGCGCCCGCACGGCCGACCGCGACCAGGCGGCAGCCTGCCGCACCACGGCCGCGGGCCTGGCGCTGCCGGTGCGCCTGCGCGTGACGGGGGAAACCCCGCTGCGGGCCGACGCGAGGGGCTTGTCGGGCGTCCGCGTCGACCTCGTCCCCGAGGACCCCGACGTGCGGCTGCCCTGGCTCGAATGCCGCTTCGAGGGCAGAAGTCCACGCCCCGTGCCGGCCTCGCTCGTCACGGCCTCCGGCCCGGTCGACGCGACGCACCTCTTCCTGCTCCAGCGGTTCTGGCTCGGCTCGGACGAGGCGGAGGCGGCCGATCCCGGTCCCGCCGAGGCCGAAGCCCCGCTGCCGGCCGTGCCGTTCGGCGCCGCCTACCTCGCCCAGCAGCTCCTCGACGCTCTGCCGGACGCCGCCGTCTACGGCCTTCTCGCGGCCGCTTATTCTCTCGTCTACGGCCTCTACGGGCGGATCAGCCTCCACTTCGGCGAGATCGCGGCCGTGGGCGGGCTGGCCGCGGTGGTCGGCGCCGCGGCGGCGGGCGACGGCCCGGCCGGGGCCGTGCTGATCCTGGCGGCGGGGCTCGGCATCTGGGCGGGGGCCGTCCACGGTGCGGTGACGGAGCGGCTGGTGCTGTGGCGGCTGCGCCGGTCGAGCGGGCAGCAGGGGCTCGTGGCGACCGTGGGTGTGGCGCTCGTGCTGCGCGAATACCTGCGGCTCGCCGCGGGGGCCCAGCCCCACTGGGTGGCGCCCGTGCTGGCCGAGCCCTTCCGCCTCGCCCGCGCCGGCAGCTTCGTGGTCACGGTGACGCCGATGGCGCTGCTGCTCGCCGCGGGCGCCGGCGCGGCCTCGGGGGCACTGCTGCTGATGTTCCGCTACACGGGCTTCGGCCGCGACTGGCGCGCCGCCGCCGACGATCCCCTGGCGGCCGCCCTGATGGGGGTCGACCCGAAGCGGCTGTCGCTGCGCACGGCCGCGCTCGCCACCGCCCTGGTGGGGGCGGCGGGGGCCGGGGTGACGCTGCACTACGGCGGGATCGGCTTCGACTACACGACCGGCCTGGGCTTGAAGGCCCTCATCGCGGCCATCCTGGGCGGCATCGGCTCGCTGCCCGGCGCCTTTCTGGGCGGGGTCGGCATCGCCGCGGTCGAGGCGCTGTGGTCCGCCTACCTGCCGATCGGCGACCGCGACCTCGCCATCGATGTGCTGCTCGTCGCCGTGCTGGCCGTGCGGCCGGGCGGGCTGTTCGGCACGCGCGAGCCCGCGGCCCGGCGGTCGCCGTGATGCCGACCCTCACGGCGGGCTTGCGGGCGGGGCGCCGCGGCCCCAACTTGCCCGCATCCGAAGAGGGACGCCCGCCATGGCCTATACGACGACACCCCGCGGCGTGACGACGGCCGGCCGGGCGGGCCTGCCCTGGGGGGCGCTCGACGGCGTGCGGCGGCGCCGCGTCGCGGCGGTCGCGCTCGACCTCGTGCTGGTGGCGATCGCGGCCTTCGGCCTGTGGCTGTCCCTGCTGGTGCTGACCTTCGGCCTGTCGCTGGTGATCCTGCCGCCGCTGTTCCCCTTCGTGGCCTTCTTCTACAACGGCCTGACGGTCTCGGGGCCGTCCATGGCGACGCCGGGCATGCGGCTCTGCGGCCTGGAGCTGCGCATGGATGCGACCGGTGCGCGCGTCCCCTTCATCAATGCGGCATTGCACGCCGTCCTGTTCTATTTCTCGTGGACCGTGCCGCCGATCCTGCTGATCTCGCTGTTCACGGGGGACAAGCGTTGCCTGCATGATATGCTGTCGGGCGTCATCGTCGTGCGCCGTCCGTGAGCGGGTGCCGGCAGGGAGTGGGGGAAAGCCCCGGGCCATGATCCATCGTCGAATCCGTCACGGCGCCGCAGGGGAGAGGCCGGCTTGACGCGGGAACCGCGCGACGCGCCGCAGTTCTACCTCACGGCGCCCTCCGCCTGTCCCTACCTGCCGAACCGGCTCGAGCGGAAGGTCTTCACCCACCTCATCGGCCGCCGCGCCGGCGCCATCAACGACGCCCTGACCCAGTCGGGCTTCCGCCGCTCGCAGACCATCGCGTACCGGCCGGCCTGCGAAACGTGCCGGGCCTGCGTGTCGGTGCGGGTGCTGGTCGACGAGTTCGAGCCGGGCAAGAGCTTCCGCCGCGTGTCGGCTCGGAACGCCGACCTCGTGTCCTTCCCGGTCGATTCCAAACCCACCACCGAGCAATACGCGCTGTTCCGCGCCTACCTCGGGGCACGCCACGGCGAGGGCGGCATGGCCGACATGAGCATTCTCGACTTCGCCATGATGGTCGAGGATTCGCACGTGCAGACCAAGCTCGTGGAATACCGCCGGCACGGGCCGGACACGGCCATCACCAAGCGCGGCCAGGGCCCGCTGGTGGCCATGAGCCTGACCGACATGCTGGCCGACGGCCTGTCCATGGTCTACTCGTTCTACGACCCCGAGCAGACGGACCGGTCGCTCGGCACCCACATGATCCTCGACCACATCGCCCGCGCCAAGGCGCTCGGCCTGCCGCACGTCTACCTCGGCTACTGGGTCGAAGGATCGCGCAAGATGGCCTACAAGGCCCGCTTCACCCCTCAGCAGCGCCTGGGCATGAGCGGCTGGGAGCGGTTCGACTGATCGCCCCGGCAGCCGGACCGCCCGACCGCCCGGATGAAGGTCAAGCGGCGTCGGAGATCGGCTCCGGCAACCGCAGCGCCTGAGCGAGCCCGGCGACGATCTCGAAGGAGCGGAGCCGGGCCGCGTGGTCGTGCACCATGGCGGTGATCAGCAGCTCGTCCGGCCGGTGCTCGGCCACGAAGGCCTCGATCCCGCGCCGCACCGTGTCGGGCGACCCGACGATCGACTCGGACAGGGCGCTCTGGAGCACCATGCGCTCGCGCGGGCCCCAGGCGTGGCCGGGATCGGAGATGGGCCGCGGCAGCTTGCCGGGCGTGCCGAGGCGCAGGTTGATGAACTGCTGCTCGACCGAGGTGAAGAGCCGCGCCGCCTCCGCGTCCGTGTCGGCCGCCGTCACGTTGAGGCAGAACATCATGTGCGGCCGGGCGAGCTGCGCCGAGGGCTGGAAGCCGCGCCGGTAGGCGGCCGCCGAGTCCCGCATCTGCGCCGGGGCGAAATGGGACGCGAAGGCGTGCGGCAGGCCGAGCGCCGCGGCGAGCTGCCCGCCGTAGGTGCTGGAGCCCAGGATGAAGAGCGGCACGCCGAGCCCCTGCCCCGGCACGGCCCGCACCGGCTGGCCGGGGTCGGCGGGGCCGAAATAGTGCTGGAGCTCCAGTACGTCGCGCGGAAAGGTGTCGGCGTCCGACAGGTTGCGCCGCAGCGCCCGGGCCGTGATGCCGTCCGAACCCGGCGCGCGGCCGAGGCCGAGGTCGATGCGGCCCGGGTAGAGCGCCGCCAGCGTGCCGAACTGCTCGGCGATGGCCAAGGGCGCGTGGTTCGGCAGCATGATGCCGCCCGCCCCGACCCGGATGGTCGAGGTCCCCTCGGCCACGTAGCCCGCCACGACCGAAGTCGCGGCGCTGGCGATGCCGACCATGTTGTGGTGCTCGGCAAGCCAGTAGCGATCGTAGCCCCAGCGCTCGGCGTGCCGGGCGAGGTCGCGGGCGTTGCGCAGGGCCGTGCCGGCGTCGGAGCCGTCGGGCACCGGGCACAGGTCGAGGACCGAGAAGGGGATCATGGCGGACATCCACGTGCGGGGGGGCCGCGCCGGCCCGTTCCCAGGACGTGAGAGTGGGACGGCCGGCGCGACTCTTCAACGGGCGCCCGCCGAGGCACGAAACGCCCTGCCGGCTTTCGCCTTGGCGACCGGCGCGCGGAGGTCTAGAACCGCCTCAAATACCATCCCTTTCGCCCATCCCGCGAGCAGCCGATGCCTCCCTATCGTTCCCGCACGACGACCCACGGCCGCAACATGGCCGGCGCCCGCGGCCTGTGGCGCGCGACCGGCATGAAGGACGGCGACTTCGGCAAGCCCATCATCGCGGTGGTGAACAGCTTCACCCAGTTCGTGCCCGGCCACGTCCACCTGAAGGACCTCGGCCAGCTCGTCGCCCGCGAGATCGAGTCCGCCGGCGGCGTCGCCAAGGAGTTCAACACCATCGCGGTCGACGACGGCATCGCCATGGGCCACGACGGCATGCTCTACAGCCTGCCCTCGCGCGAGGTCATCGCGGACAGCGTCGAGTACATGGTCAACGCCCATTGCGCGGACGCGATGGTGTGCATCTCGAACTGCGACAAGATCACGCCCGGCATGCTGATGGCGAGCCTGCGGCTCAACATCCCGAGCGTCTTCGTGTCGGGCGGCCCGATGGAGGCCGGCAAGGTCGAGCTGCGCGGCAAGCTGAAGGCGCTCGACCTCGTCGACGCGATGGTGGCGGCCGCCGACGACACGATGACGGACGCCGAGGTCGACACCATCGAGCGCTCGGCCTGCCCCACCTGCGGCTCCTGCTCGGGCATGTTCACGGCCAATTCCATGAACTGCCTCACCGAGGCGCTGGGGCTGGCGCTGCCGGGCAACGGCTCGACCCTCGCCACCCACGCGGACCGGCGCCGCCTCTTCGTCGAGGCCGGCCACCTCATCGTCGACGCGACGCGCCGGCACTACGAGCAGGACGACATGAGCGTGCTGCCGCGCTCGATCGCGTCCTTCGAGGCCTTCGAGAACGCCATGACGCTCGACATCGCCATGGGCGGGTCGACCAACACGGTGCTGCACCTCCTCGCCGCGGCCCACGAGGGCGAGGTGCCCTTCACCATGTCGGACATCGACCGGCTGTCGCGCCGCGTGCCCTGCCTGTGCAAGGTCGCGCCCGCCAAGAGCGACGTCCACATGGAGGACGTGCACCGCGCCGGCGGCATCATGGGCATCCTGGGCGAGCTCGACCGCGCCGGGCTGATCCACGCCGACTGCGGCTCGATCCACGCGGAATCGCTCGGCGCCGCCCTCGACCGCTGGGACGTGGTGCGGACGGAGAGCGATACCGTGCGGGACTTCTTCCGCGCGGCACCCGGCGGCGTGCCGACCCAGGTGGCATTCAGCCAGAGCCGGCGCTTCGAGGACCTCGACACCGACCGCGAGGCGGGCGTCATCCGCGACAAGGCCCACGCCTTCAGCCAGGACGGCGGGCTGGCGGTGCTCTACGGCAACCTCGCCGAGGAGGGCTGCATCGTGAAGACCGCGGGCGTCGACCCGTCGAACCTCGTCTTCGACGGCACGGCGCGGGTGTTCGAGAGCCAGGATTCCGCGGTCGACGCCATCCTGACGGGCCGCGTGTCGGCGGGCCAGGTGGTGCTGATCCGCTACGAGGGCCCGCGCGGCGGCCCCGGCATGCAGGAGATGCTGTATCCCACGAGCTACCTGAAGTCGAAGGGTCTGGGGAAGGCCTGCGCTCTGGTGACGGACGGCCGCTTCTCGGGCGGCTCCTCCGGTCTGTCGATCGGCCACGTGTCGCCCGAGGCCGCCGAGGGCGGCACGATCGCGCTGGTGGAGGAGGGCGACCGCATCGCCATCGACATCCCGAACCGCTCGATCCACCTCGACGTGCCAGACGCCGAGCTGGCCCGCCGCCGCGCCGCGCTCGCCGAGCGCGGGTTCAAGCCCGCCGAACAGCGCAAGCGCAAGGTGACGACCGCGCTCAAGGCCTATGCCGCCATGACGACCAGCGCGTCGCGGGGGGCGGTGCGGGTGCTGCCGAGGTAAAGCTGCCAAACGAACGACTTCCCCAAATTTTTCCTGTTTGGGGAAGTTAGGTCTCAAAAACTTACGGCCTGAGCGAATTCAATGGCGAGACCTAGAATCTTCATCAGCTCAACATTCTACGATTTGAGGTACGCTCGTGTAAGCCTCGAAAGTTTCATTCGTGAGATGGGCTATGATCCGGTTATGAATGAACGCGGTCATATTCCGTATGGGACAGAACAACTTGAGAAGTACTGCTATCAGGAAATCTCCAAGGTCAGCATGTTGATTTCTATCATAGGTGGTCGATTCGGAACTGAGTCTAGAGATAATCCTCCATACTCTATCTCTAACCTCGAATTAAAAACCGCGTTAGATTTAGGAAAGCAGGTTTACATCTGTGTTGATGCTGGTGTTTATTCTGAATATCAAACTTACAAGAGAAACAAGGGCAGAGAAATTGACTTCAGTCATGTAGACAGTAAAAAGTTTATGAATTTATTGATGAGATAGATAAACTCCCCAGAAATGATCAAATTTTTGCTTTTACCGAAATACCGCAGTTGATTTCTTATTTGAAAGAACAATGGGCAGGTCTACTTGAGGGACACCTCGAAGCTAGAGTTAACGACACAGCAAATCAGTCAATCACCCGCGTCGAAAATAGCGTGAAGACCTTAGACCAACTTATAACTATTTTTAAGAATGATATCTTAAACAGTTTTAAAAATCAGCCGGACTTTGCGTCACAGCTCGACTCAATTTTGATCCAAAACCACCCGATATTTGCTACATTTAAGCAGCAATTGAAGGTGCCCTATCGTGTTTTCTTCTCAAATGTCTCTGAGATGTTTGCATGGCTCAAAGGGGCTCGTGGTGGAGAAGACATATCAGACATCGATCCTGTTGATTATGATAATTTCGAGTATACGCTTAACATGGGAAAAGATAAGTATCTTTTGGACGTATCACGAAGCTTATTTGACGAAAGTGGAAATTTAAAACCAATGCAACCTGCTATTTGGCAAGAGCGATTTGTTTATCTTCGTAAATCTAGCTCTCCCATTGAGGTCGACGACGATATCCCATTCTGAAATTTACCTTCGTAAATTTTGAATTGGAAAAAATTATTATGCTTGGCATCAAGCGCTGTGTAAACGTAATTGAGAGAGCGGAAATCAGCTATATATCGTGTACTTCTATTTTACAGAAGTATATAGCCACAACACACTTCGGACAGGCCGTTCGCAAGTGGACGTGTCAAATACGCTTCGAGCCTGAATAAGCTTGCGCTTTATGCTATCATATTATGTGATTTCCGCTAAGTTGACCGGAGTAGCACGTATAAGATATACGCCCCTATGTTTACTGACCTCTCCTTCACTCTCCCCAACGTCGACCAAGTCGCCTACTGGAACGGCGAGAACGGCGACAAGTGGGCCCGGCTGCAGGAGCGGCTCGACGCGCTCTTCGCCCCGATCACCGAGGCCGCGGTGGCGAGGGCCGCCCCGCGCCGCGGCGACCACGTGCTCGATGTCGGCTGCGGCTGCGGCGACACCGTGCTGGCGCTGGCCGCGGCCGTGGGCTCGCTCGGCAGCGTCACGGGCGTCGACGTGTCGGCGCCGATGCTGGCGGTGGCCGGGCACCGCATCGCCGCGGCGGGCCTGGATCAGGCGGCCGTGCTGCAAGCCGACGCCGCAGCCCACCCCTTCGCGCCGGGATCGATCGACCTCGCCTTCTCGCGCTTCGGGGTGATGTTCTTCGACGCACCCGCCGAGGCCTTCATCAACGTCCACCGGGCGCTGAAGCCGGGCGGCCGATTGTTCTTCGCCTGCTGGCGGCCCTTCGCGACGAACCCGTGGTTTGCCGTGCCCCACGCGGCCGCCCTGCCCCACCTGCCCCCGCAGGAGACGACCGACCCAGACGCACCCGGCCCCTTCGCCCTCGCGGATCCCGATCGCGTGCGCCGCATCCTCGGCCTCGCGGGCTTTTCGCACGTCGCGGTCGAGCCCTTCGACGCCGACCTGATCCTGGGCCGCAGCGGCGAGGCGGAGGACGCGATGCGCTTCACCGTGCAGGTCGGCCCCGTGTCGCGGGCTCTCGGCACCGGCACGGAGGGGCAGCGCGCGGCGGCCGAGCGCGCCGTGGCGGCAGAACTGGCGAAAGCGGACGGGCCCGAGGGCATCAGGCTCGGCGCGCGGTGCTGGTTCGTGTCGGCGCGGGCGTGACGCGCATCCTTCTCCCGCCTGCGGGAGAAGGTGTCGACGCGAAGCGGCGACGGATGAGGGAACTTGGACGGGTTAAGGGTTCCCCTCATCCGACCCGGCTTCGCCGGGCCACCTTCTCCCGCAGGCGGGAGAAGGGTGCGCGTCACCCGTCACAGGATGAAGCGCGACAGGTCCGCGTTCTTGGCGAGGTCGCCGACGTTCTTCTTCACGTAGTCGCGCGTCACCGTCACGGAATGGCCGGAGCGGTCCGAGGCCGTGAAGCTGATGTCGTCGAGCACGCGCTCCATCACGGTCTGGAGCCGCCGCGCCCCGATGTTCTCCACCGTGGAGTTGACCTCCACGGCCACGCGCGCGAGCTCATCGATCGACTCGGGGTCGAAGGCCAGTGTCAGCCCCTCGGTCTCCATCAGCGCCACATATTGCTTGATGATCGAGGCCTCGGTCTCAGTCAGGATGCGGCGGAAGTCCTCCTCGGTCAGGGCCGCGAGCTCCACCCGGATCGGCAACCGGCCCTGGAGTTCCGGCAGGAGGTCGGAGGGCTTCGACACGTGGAAGGCGCCCGAAGCGATGAACAGGATGTGGTCGGTCTTCACCGGCCCGTGCTTGGTCGCGACCGTCGTACCCTCGATGAGGGGCAGGAGGTCGCGCTGCACGCCCTCGCGCGAGATGCCGCCGTCGCCGCCCCGCCCGTCCCGCGCGCAGATCTTGTCGATCTCGTCGAGGAACACGATGCCGTTGTTCTCGACCTCGTGGATCGCCTGCCGGGTCACGGCTTCGGGGTCGAGCAGCTTCTCGCTTTCCTCGGCGAAGAGGGGCGCGTGCGCCTCCTTCACGGTGGTGCGGCGGGGCTTGGTGCGCGCGCCGCCCATCTTGCCGAAGATGTCGCCGATCGAGATCGCCCCGATGGAGGCGCCCGGCATGTTGGGCAGCTCCATCATCGGCAGGGTGGGGCCGGCGGCCGCCACCTCGATCTCGACCTCCTTGTCGTCGAGCTCGCCGGAGCGCAGCCTTTTGCGGAACGAGTCGCGGGTGGCCGGCGACGACTTCTCGCCCACCAGCGCGTCGAGCAGCCGCTCCTCGGCCGCGACATGCGCCTTGGCCTCCACGTCCTTCTTCTTGGCATCCTTGACGAGGCCGATGCCGATCTCGACGAGGTCGCGCACGATCTGCTCGACGTCGCGGCCGACGTAGCCGACCTCGGTGAACTTGGTCGCTTCCACCTTCAGGAAGGGCGCGCCGGCGAGCTTGGCGAGCCGGCGCGAAATCTCGGTCTTGCCGCAGCCGGTGGGGCCGATCATCAGGATGTTCTTGGGCAGCACCTCGTCGCGCATCGCCTCCGGCAGCTGCTGGCGGCGCCAGCGGTTGCGCAGCGCGATCGCCACGGCGCGCTGGGCGTCGTTCTGGCCGATGATGTGCCGGTCGAGCTCGGACACGATCTCGCGGGGTGAAAAGTCCGTCATGTTATGAAAAGCCCCGCTCAGCCGCCGATGGTTTCGACGACGAGGTTGTCGTTGGTGTAGATGCAGATCTCGGCGGCGATCTTCATGCCCTTGCGCACCACCGCCTCGGCCGGCAGGTCCGTGTCGATGAGGGCGCGGGCGGCTGCGAGCGCATAGTTGCCGCCCGAGCCGATGGCCGCCACCGAGCCGTGCTCGCCCGCCTCGGGCTCCAGCACGTCGCCCGTGCCGGTCAGCACCAGGGCCGTGCCGGCGTCCGCCACCAGCATCATGGCTTCAAGGCGCCTGAGGTAGCGGTCGGTGCGCCAGTCCTTGGCAAGCTCGACGCAGGCCCGCATGAGCTGGCCGGGGAACTGGTCGAGCTTGGTTTCGAGCCGCTCGAACAGCGTGAAGGCGTCGGCCGTGGCGCCCGCGAACCCCGCGATGACTTGGCCCTTCGACAGCCGCCGCACCTTGCGGGCCGTGGACTTCATCACGGTCTGGCCGAACGACACCTGCCCGTCGCCGCCGATCACCGTCAGCCCGCGCTTCTTCACGAGCAGGATCGTGGTGGCGTGGAAGGGCTGGCTCGGCTCGTTCCCGTGGAACATCGACGTCTCCGCTTGATCGAGGCCGGACGTATGGTGGGGGCGAGGGCCTTGCAAGGCCGCGGCCCCGGGGCGTGGCACGGCGTCCCGACCGAAAGAAGCCGCTTTGCTGGGGCAAGCTCCGCGCGTTAACCCTGGGGCCGATGCGATCCGGCAGGCGCCGGGGCCAGTCCCCTGCGCGGCCCCCACCATGGTCACCCGATGAGAAGCCCTGTCCCGGCCGCCGCCGGCCTCGCGATGCTGATGCTGGGGAGTGCGGCCCCCCCGGCCGCCGCCGCCCCGGCCGCCGCGCCCGACCCCACGCCCATACGCCTGCGCTACGGCGTCGCCCTGATCGGCCTGCCGATCGGCAGCGCCACGGTCGACGGCACCCTCGCGGCCAAGGACTACAGTCTCCAGGGGACCGGCAAGCTCACCGGCCTCGCCGGCGTCATCGTCGACACCAAGGGGGCGGTGACGGCCACGGGGCAGGTCAAGGACGGACGGGTGACGCCGGCCGGCTTCGCGGCCACGGCCGGCACGCCCCATTACGTGCTCACCATCCGCATGGCGGAGGAGCGCGGCGCCGCCACCCAGGTCGAGATCACCCCGCCCTACGTGCAGACGCCGGACCGCATCCCGGTATCGCCGGGCGACCGGCGCAACATCATCGACCCGATGAGCTCCTTCATCATGCCGGTGCCGGGCGAGGGCGAGATCATCGGCCCCGCGGCCTGCGACCGCACCCTGCCGCTCTTCGACGGGGGCGTGCGCTTCAATGTGGCGCTCACCTTCAAGCGGGTGCAGCAGGTGGCGTCCCCCGCCTACACCGGCCCCGTGGCGGTCTGCGCGGCGCGCTACCAGCCGATCTCGGGCTACCGGCCGGACCGGCCCGTCAACAAGTTCATGATCGACAACAAGGATATGGAGACCTGGCTGGCGCCCATCGGCAACACCCGCTTCGTGTTTCCCTACCGCGTCGCCGTGATGAGCATGATCGGCATGGTGACGATCGAGGCCAACGAGGTGTCGTTCGGGCCGCCCGTCAAGGCCGCGGGCGTGCGCTGAGCGGAGACGGGGTGGCTTGATTTCCGCGGCGCACCCGCTGACATAGGCGATGCCGGCCCGAGGGCCGCGCCTGCGGAGCGGGTTCCGGCTCACGAGCCGGGATCGAACGGTCTCAGTTCATCGATCGTCGAGGCCCGGCCGCTGCCGATGGATCATCAGAACCGTCCCGCACTTGGCGCCTTCGCGGGATCGCTCGCCGGGATCCGTGACAAGGTGCGGGCCCGCACCGTCACGGCCATCCTCGGCCCCACCAACACGGGCAAGACGCATTTCGCCATCGAGCGGATGCTGTCGCACCCTTCGGGCATCATCGGGCTGCCGCTGCGCCTGCTGGCGCGCGAAGTCTACGGCCGCGTGCTGGAGAAGGTCGGCGTCGATCAGGTGGCGCTGATCACCGGCGAGGAGAAGATCAAGCCGAAGCACCCGCGCTACTGGGTCTGCACGGTCGAGGCCATGCCGCGCGACCTCGACGTCAGCTTCGTGGCCATCGACGAGATCCAGCTCTGCTCCGACTTCGACCGCGGCCACGTCTTCACAGATCGATTGCTGCACCGCCGCGGGCTCGACGAGACGTTGGTGCTGGGCGCCTCCACCATGCAGCGCATGATCGAGCGTCTGCTGCCGGGCGTGACGATCGTCAACCGGCCGCGGCTGTCCAAGCTCACCTTCGCGGGCGAGAAGAAGCTGTCGCGGCTGCCCCACCGCACCGCCATCGTGGCCTTCTCGGCCGACGAGGTTTACGCCATCGCCGAGCTGATCCGCCGCCAGCGCGGGGGCGCGGCCGTGGTGCTGGGCGCGCTGTCGCCCCGCACCCGCAACGCCCAGGTCGCCCTGTACCAGAACGG
>CAXTFP010000015.1:0-14550 GCA_964243135.1 uncultured Lichenihabitans sp. | reverse complement strand
CGCCCGGCAGGCCGAGGATGAAGGTGCCGTGGATGACGATGCCGAGCTCGTGGCAGTCCTTGGTGAAGCGGCGCGCGACTTCCGTGCGCATGCCCTTCTTGATGTTGTGCAGGATCTGCTGGTTGCCCGACTCGTAGCCGACGAGCAGCAGGCGCAGCCCGTTGTCCTTCAGCACCTTGAGCGTGTCGCGCGGCACGTTGGCCTTGGCGTTGCAGGACCAGGTGATGCCGAGCTTGCCGATCTCGCGCGCCAGCGCTTCCACACGCGGCAGGTTGTCGGTCAGCGTGTCGTCGTCGAAGAAGAACTCCTTCACCTGCGGGAAGGCTTGGCGCGCGTAGCGCAGCTCGTCCATCACGTGGCCGATCGAGCGGGTGCGGTAGTTGTGGCCGCCGACCGTCTGCGGCCACAGGCAGAAGGTGCAGCGGCTCTTGCAGCCGCGGCCCGTGTAGAACGACATGTAGGGGTGCTTGAGGTAGCCCCCAAAGTAGTTCTCGATCTGCAGGTCGCGCTTGTAGACGGGCGTGACGAAGGGCAGCTCGTCCATGTTTTCGAGGATGCGGCGGTCGCCGTTGCCGACGATCACGCCCTGCGGGTTGCGGTAGGTGATGCCGTCGATCCGGGACCAGTCGCGGCCGTCCGCCACCTCCTTGATCGTGAAGTCGAACTCTTCGCGGGCCACGAAGTCGAGCGCCGAGCAGGCTTCGAGGCTTTGGAGCGGCTCCACGGCCACCTTGGCGCCGACGAGGCCGATCTTGATATCCGGCTTCAGCTCGCGCAGCAGGCGCACCGTGCGGATGTCGGAATCGAAGGAGGGCGTCGAGGTGTGCATCACGACGAGGTCGTAATCCTTCACCTGGGGCGCGATGTCGTCCCACTTCAGCCGGTGAGGGGGCGCGTCGATGAGCTTGGAATTCTCGACCAGCGCGGCGGGCTGGGCCAGCCAGGTCGGGTACCAGAAGGACTTCACCTCGCGCTTCATCTGGTAGCGGGCGCCGGCGCCGCCGTCGTAGCCGTCGAAGGAGGGGGCCTGGAGGAACAGAGTGCGCATCAAGAACCTGCTTTGTCGGGCGCCGTCATGGACCCATCGGCCTGGAGCGCGAAGCGGTGGCCGCGCCAGTCGATCGATCCGGGCCAGAAACTGAGGACGAAGACCAGGAAAGCCGCGTAGTCGCGGACGGGGCCGAGAATAAGGCCTTTCGTTCCAGTCCCGAGCGCCCGCCCCACGATAATCTGCAGCAGTAGCCGGGATGTCACAGCGAGGCCCAGCATCGCCATGGCGGGGGCGCCGAAGCCCGACAGGGCGGCCGCCAGCGTGGCCAGCGGGATCGGATGGGTGACGGCCGAGCCGAGGAAGCCCGCGGGATCGAGGCCGCGGATGGTGCGGGACCAGCGCAGCTCCTGGCGCAGCAGGGCGCGGAAGCTCCCCACCGCGCAGGTGTGGCCCAGCACGAGGTCGCGCGGCACCGCGACCGCGAGGCCCAGGCCCCGCACGGCCTCGCCCAGGGCGTAGTCGTCGGCGAGTCGATCCTTGAAGGCTAGGAAGCCGCCGATGCGCTCCAGCGTGTCGCGCTCTATGGCGATCGTCGAGCCGAAGCAGGGCTTGGCCAGGCCCAGCCTCAGGCCGACCATGACGCCGGGCAGGAAATGATGGTCGATCCACTGCACGGCGAGGCGCGACCAGACGCCCGGCACGGCGAGGCCGCGGTAAAGGCAGGTGACGGCGCCGACGCCGGGCGCTTCCAGGGCCGCGACCACGCGGGCGAGGTAGTCGGGCGCGACCAGCATGTCGCTGTCGGCCAGCACGACGACGGGATAGCGGGCGCACTCCATCATGTTGCCGAGGTTCGACACCTTGCCGTTGGTGCCGTGGCGGCGCTCGTCGACCACGAGCCGGAGGTCGCGGTCCGGGAACTCCGCCCGCAGCCGCTCGACCGTCGCCACGGCCGGATCCGCGGGGTCCGACACGCCAAACAGCACTTCCAATGGGCCGCCGTAGTCCTGCGCGCAGAAGGAGTGGAGGTTGCGTTCGAGCCGCGGTTCGTCGCCGTGGAGCGGCTTCAGCAGGCTGACGCCGGGCCGCGGCGCGGCGGGGAGCGGGTGCGCGGGGCCGATCGAGAGGCCGCGCCAAACGCACCAGGCCGCGAGCCCCGCATAGGCGCAGCCGGCCGCCGCGAGGGTGAGGAGCAGGGTGACGACCACGCTCACGACGTCCTCACCGGCTTCGCGCCGTCCGCGATCCCGTCCCGCCGCCGGGCCAGGGCGCGGCGGCCCTCCAGCCCCTGCCAGACGAGGAGGCCGGGGAGGCCCAGCACGACCTCCGGGAAGCGCTTGGCGAGCGACAGGGCGATGGCGGCGGGCGCCGGGATGCCGAAGACCGCGCAGAGCGCCACGAAGCCCGCCTCCTGCACGCCGACGCCGCCCGGCACCGCGAAGGCCGCCCCCCGCACCGCCTGGCTCAGGCTTTCCAGCACCAGCGCGGTCGCATAAGGCACGGGGTGCCCCATGAAGCGCAGCGCGAACCACACCTCGAAGGTGCCGAAGAACCAGATGGCGAAGTGGATCGCCAGCACGGCGGCGAGCCGGCGCGGGCGGCGGTAGATCTCGGCGAGCCGCGCGTTCAGCGCGTCGAGCCCGCCGCCGAGCGCCGACCATTGCGGGTCGTCGGCGAAGCGGCGCAGGGCCCGCTCGACGAGCCTCGCGGCCCCGAAGCGCTGCGCCGCGTAGAAGCCGGCGAGGGCCGGCGCCAGCAGGGCGAGGCCCAGGCCCACCCAGCGCACGATGGCGTCGCCCCCGCCGTCCGCGGCGAGCAGCGCCACGCCGATCAGCGTGAAGGCGAACTGGGTGGCAGTCTGGGCCAGGAGGTCGACCAGCACGGTCGCGGCCGACAGGCTGCCCGACACGCCCCGGAAGGTGAGGAGCCGCGCCCCCACGACCTCGCCGCCGACCTGGGCCACGGGCAGCAGCACGTTGACGGATTCGCGCACCCACCGCAGCAGCACGCAGGCGCCGAGCAGGGCGGGGCTCCGCCGGTCGAGCAGCAGCCACCAGCACAGGCCGGCGCCCGCCGCCTCCCCGACCCGCACCAGCGACACCGGCACGACGCCCCAGCCCACCGCCGCGACCGCCCGGACTATGGGGTCCCAGCCGTAGAAGGCCACGAGCGCCGCAGCCGCGGCGGTGCCGACGGCGCTGGCGAGCATGAAGGTCAGGCGCATGGTGTCGGACGTGCCCCGCTCGGCGGCCGCGGTGGATCGAAGGGGCGCCCATAGCACGGGTGCCGGGCCCCGGGCTAAACAGGGATCGCCCGCGCATCCGGTCGGGCCTCTTCCACCGCCCTTCGGGCAGTCCCCCTCCTCCGCGGGGTGGAGGACACGAAGCGTCACGGGTGTCTCCTCCTCCATGTCGTGGAGGAGGGGGACCACGCGAAGCGTGGTGGAGGAGGCTGACCGGGTGGACGATCGACCGAAGAGCCCCCGCCTCGGCCGCGACGCCGCCGCGCTTCCGTCCCGCCCGCCATCTGCGCTACGAGGGAGCGTGCGCCCGGAACCGGCCGGCCCGCGCCGACCGAGCCGACACGCGCCATGGCCATCAGACTGCACAAGGGGGACCTGCCGACCGACTACCGGGCGGGGGACAGCGTCGCCATCGACACGGAGACGCTCGGGCTGAAGCCGCACCGCGATCGGCTCTGCGTGGTGCAGCTGTCGACCGGCGACGGCTCGGCCGACGTGGTGCAGATCGCCAAGGGCCAGTCGCGCGCGCCCAACCTCGAACGGCTACTCGTCGACCCCGCCGTGACCAAGCTGTTCCACTTCGCGCGGTTCGACGTCGCGGTCATGTTCAACGCCTTCGGCGCGATGACGGAGAACCTGTACTGCACCAAGATCGCCTCGAAGCTGGTCCGCACCTACACGGACCGGCACGGGCTGCGAGAGCTGTGCCGCGAGCTCCTCGGAGTCGACGTGTCGAAGCAGCAGCAGTCCTCCGATTGGGGTGCCGACGCGCTGTCGGATGCCCAGGTGAGCTACGCGGCCTCCGACGTGCTCCACCTCCACGCGCTCAGGGCGAAGCTCGACGCCATGCTGCTGCGCGAGGGCCGCGACGAGGTGGCGCGGCGCTGCTTCGCGTTCCTGCCGACCCGCGCCCGGCTCGACCTCATGGGTTGGGCGGACGCGGACATCTTCGCGCACGAGTAGGCCCCCGGCCGCGCCGCGGGGCCCCGGCCATAACTTGGCCACGGCCCCGGAGCTAGGCTATGCTGAAGCTTGGCCCTCCCCCCAGAGCGATCGCATGACTGATTTCGCCAGTGACCTCGGCCGCGCCGCCGGCCTCGGGGCGCGCGACGCCGCCGGGCCGCGGGTCGAGGCCTTCCGCGCCGCCGGGCGCCACACGTCGCGCGTCCGCCTGCTGCGCCGCCTCGTGCTGGCCGGGGCGGTCCTGGGCTCGGCGGCCGTGATCGCCTTCGCGTTCTTCAACCCGTTCCGCGCCGTCATCCCGGGCGTGACGATGGACGGGCTGGGGCTGGCCGGCAGCAAGGTCACGATGCAGCACCCGAAGCTGACGGGCTTCCGCAGCGACGGCCGGCCCTACGACCTCGTGGCGAGCTCGGCCGTGCAGGACGCCAAGACCCCGAGCGTGCTGGAGCTCCACGACATCGACGCCCACGTCACCATGGCGGACCAGAGCGTCGTGCGCATCGTGTCGGATTCGGGGCTCTACGACAGCTCGAAGGAGACGATGCAGCTCAAGAGCGCCATCCACCTCACGAGCGACAAGGGGCTCGACGCCCACATGCAGAGCGCCTCCATCGCGTTCAAGACCGGCCTCGTCGACACCCGCGACCCCCTCACCGTGGTGATGTCCACCGGCACCGTGACGGCCGACAGCATGCACATGGTGGACAACGGCGCCCGCATGACCTTCGAGGGCCACGTCCACACCACCGTGACCCCGGCCGCCACGGCCAGCAGCACTGCCAGCACCCTGAAGGGGACGGGCCAGTGACCCGCCGCGCCGCGCGACGTGCGCTCGGGGCGGCCCTCTGCCTCGCCGGGGCGGCCGCGGTGGCGGCCGCGCCCGCTGCGGACAAGAAGGCGGCCGGCGTGCCGCTGCTGCCCGGCAGCGGCTCCAAGGAGCCGGTCAACATCTCGGCCGACAAGCTCGATTTCCTGAACAAGGAGAACAAGCTCATCTACAGCGGCAACGTCGTCGTGGTGCAGGGCGATTCCACCATGAAGGCCGCCAAGCTCGACATCGACCTCCAGCGGGACGCGCCCGGGGCCGGGGGCGCCACGGCGCCGGCCACGCCGCCCGCGGGCGACGCCGGGGCGCCGGGACAGGGCAGCTCCGTGCGCCACATGGAGGCCGACGGGCCGGTGACGCTGATCTCCAAGGACCAAGTCGGCACCGGCGACCACGCCACCTACGACAAGGGCGAGAACAAGGTCTACCTGAAGGGCAACGTGACCCTGAGCCAGGGCACCAACGTCACGCAGGGCGACCGGCTGATCTACGACATGACGTCCGGCCAGGCGCAGGTCTTCTCGGGCCAGACCAACGGCGGCCGGGTGTCCAGCGTCTTCACGCCCGGTAGCAGCGCGCCCGGCGGCCCGCCCAGACCGGCCTCCGCCAAGCCGGCGCCCGCGAAGGCGAAGCCTGCGCCCCGGCGCGGCGAGGATGCCGCGGCTCGCGACGCCGAGGCGGCGCAGTGACGCGCCCGACGCGGGCCGGGACTTTGGAGATCGCCTGAGCCGTGGCGCGGTCGTCGTCCAAACCGCGCGGCCTCGCGCGCCTGTTCTCGCGCGGTCCGGCGCCGCCCCCGCCCCTCCCCGTGTCGCTGGCCGCGGGCGGGCCGCGGCGCGAGCCGGGCTTCGACGGGACGCCGCCGGAGGACCTGTTGCCCGAAGATTGGGCGGACGGCGCCTGGCCGGACCCGGCCCTCGCGGACGGCGAGCTGCCGGAATCCTACGCCGACGAGCAGGTGTCGGACGACGCCTATTCCCGCGACCCCGCCTGGGACATGGCGCCGGGCAGCCGGCGCGACCTGTCGCCCGAGGGCATGCTGGGCGTGTTCAACCTCGGCAAGGCCTACCGCGGCCGCAAGGTCGTGCACGACGTGTCGATCAACGTGCGGCGGGGCGAGGCCGTGGGCCTGCTCGGCCCCAACGGCGCCGGCAAGACCACCGTGTTCTACATGATCACGGGGCTGGTCAAACCCGACAAGGGCATCATCCAGCTCGAAGGCCACGACGTCACCGGCCTGCCCATGTACCGGCGGGCGCGGCTCGGCATCGGCTACCTGCCGCAGGAGGCCTCGATCTTCCGCGGCCTCAACGTCGAGGACAACATCCGCGCCGTGCTGGAGATCACGGTGCCGGACAGGAAGCAGCGGGAGCGCGAGCTCGACCAGCTGCTCGACGAGTTCAGCATCACGCGGCTGCGCAAGGCGCCCTCCATCGCGCTGTCGGGCGGCGAGCGGCGGCGCTGCGAGATCGCCCGTGCGCTCGCCGGCCACCCGTCCTTCATGCTGCTCGACGAGCCCTTCGCCGGCATCGACCCGATCGCGGTCGGCGACATCCAGGACCTCGTCCGCCACCTGAAGGGCCGCGGCATCGGCGTGCTCATCACCGACCACAACGTCCGCGAAACGCTGGGGCTGATCGACCGCGCCTACATCATCCACTCGGGCCACGTGCTGACCGAGGGCACGGCCGACGAGATCGTGGCCCACCCGGACGTGCGGCGCCTGTACCTCGGCCAGGACTTCCGCATGTGATGCCCGGCGCCTGAACCCGCTTTCCATGCAATTTCGGGGCCGAAAACTTCAAGGAGGGGTTCCTTCGCCCTGATCCATGTTATGCTCGCCGGGACGGCAACGCGCGGGTGCCCCGGCACGATGGACATCTCGGGATCGAACTGACGCATGGCGCTTTCGGCGAAGCTGGTGATGCGCCAGGGCCAAGCCCTGGTGATGACGCCGCAACTGATGCAGGCGATCAAGCTTCTGCAACTGTCGAACCTCGAACTCGCCTCGTTCATCGAGGAGGAGCTCGAACGCAACCCGCTGCTGGAGCGGGTCGAGGAAGCCCCGGACCCGCGCGAGCGCGACGAGCCGCCCGCGGAGGCGGCCGACGCCTCCGGCGGCGACCCGCGCGAGTCCGACTGGACCAGCGACGAGTTCGAGACCGACCGGGGCGCGCTCGAAGCCGGCCTCGGCACCGAGCTCGAGAACAGCTTCGACGCCGAGCGCCCCGGTCCCGCGCCGGAGGGTCCGGGCGACATGGCGGGCCTGTCGGCCACCTCCTGGACGGGCGCGCCGCCCTCGGCCGAGGGCGACGGGTCGAGCCTGGAGCGCTACGTGGCGTCGCGCCCCTCGCTCCACGACCACCTGGCCGAGCAGCTCCACCTCGCCACCTCCGACCCCGTCGACCGGCTCGTCGGGCTGAGCCTCATCGACGCCGTGGACGAGGCCGGCTACCTCGCGGAGCCGCTCGACGCACTGGCCGAACGGCTCGGCGTCCCGCTCGACCGCGCGCTCGCGGTGCTGCGCGTGGTCCACACCTTCGACCCCATGGGGATCGCGGCGCGCTCGCTCGCCGAATGCTTGACGCTCCAGCTCCGCGAACGCGACCGCTTCGATCCCGCCATGGCGGCGCTGGTGGCCAACCTCGACCTCCTGGCCAAGCGCGACCACGCGGCCCTGAGGCGCCTCTGCGGCGTCGACGACGAGGACCTGGCCGACATGGTGGGGGAGATCCGCCGGCTCGACCCCAAGCCCGGCCGCTCCTTCGGCGGCGGCCCGGTGCAGACCGTGGTGCCGGACGTCTACGTGCGCGGGGCGCCGGACGGCTCCTGGCTGATCGACCTCAACACCGAGGTGCTGCCCCGCGTGCTGGTCAACCAGACCTACCGGGCGCGGGTGACGCGCCAGCCCGGCAGCGACGCCGACAAGGTCTTCGTCAACAACTGCCTCCAGACCGCCAACTGGCTCACCAAGAGCCTGGAGCAGCGCGCCCGCACCATCCTCAAGGTGTCGAGCGAGATCGTCCGCCAGCAGTACGCCTTCTTCGCCCACGGGGTGCAGCACCTGCGGCCCTTGAACCTCAAGGCCGTGGCGGACGCGATCGGCATGCACGAATCCACCGTGTCGCGCGTGACCTCGAACAAATACATGGCGAGCCCGCGCGGCATCTTCGAGCTGAAGTATTTCTTCACCGCCTCGATCGCCTCGACCATGAACGGCGCCGCCCATTCGGCCGAGGCCGTGCGGTTCCGCATCAGGCAGATGATCGACGCCGAGACGCCCGCCGACGTGCTGTCGGACGACGCCATCGTGGCCCGGCTGAAGTCGGCCGACATCGACATCGCCCGGCGCACGGTGGCGAAGTATCGGGAAAGCCTGCGCATCCCCTCCTCGGTGGAACGGCGGCGCGAGAAGTCCGTCATGGCGCTGGCGCGGCGATGAGCCCTCCGTCCCCGGCCGCGTCGCGGCTCGACGCGCTCCTGGCCGAGGCCGGCGCGCTGTGGCCCGTGATGGGCATCGTCAACGTGACGCCCGATTCCTTCTCGGACGGCGGGCGCTACGGCGCGGCCGAGAGCGCCGCGGCGCACGGCTTGGCGCTGGCGGCCGAGGGGGCCGCGCTTCTCGACATCGGCGGCGAGTCGACCCGCCCTGGCTTCACGCCCGTGCCGGCCGAGGAGGAGTGGCGGCGCATCGGCCCCGTGCTGGAGGCGCTGGCCGGGCGCTCGCCCGTGCCGCTGTCGGTCGACACGACGAAGCCGGAGGTGGCGCGCCGCGCCCTCGCGGCCGGCGCCGCGATGGTCAACGACATCTGGGGCTTCCAGGGCGACCCCCTGATGGCCGGCGTCGTGGCCGAGGCGGAGGCCGGAGCCGTGCTGATGCACAACCGCGACGCGGTCGACCCCGCGCTCGACGTGGCCGACGACATGCTGCGCTTCTTCGAGCGCTCGCTCGGGCGGGCCGAGCGCGCCGGCGTGACGCGGCACCGGCTGGTGCTCGACCCCGGCATCGGCTTCGGCAAGGCGCCGGGCCAGCAGATCGACGCGCTGCGGGCCGTCGGCCGGCTGCGCGACGCCTTCGGCCTGCCGGTGCTGGTGGGCGTGTCGAAGAAGAGCTTCCTCGGCCGCATCACGGGCGCGCCGGTCGAGCGGCGCGGGGTCGAGACCGTGGCGGCCAACCTCGCGGCGGCGGCGGGGGGCGCGTCCTTGTTCCGCGTCCATGACGTCGCCGAGCACGTGGCGGCGCTGGCGGTGTTCGGCGTCCTGCATCGCGCGGCATCCCCGGCTTGAGTCCCGTCGAGGTCGCCTTCCAGTTCGGCAGCAACGTCGGGGAGAAGGCCGACAACATCGCGCGAGCGGTGCGCGTGATGGAGGCGGCGGGCATCGCCGACGACCTCCGGGTCTCGCCGTCCTACCGGACGCCGCCCTGGGGCGGCGTCCCGCAGGACTGGTTCGTCAACACCTGCGCGGTCGGCACCACGAGGCTGACCGCGTTCGAGCTCCTCCGCCGCGTCAAGGCGGCCGAGGTGACGCTGGGGCGGATCGAGACGGTGCGCTGGGGGCCGAGGGTGATCGACATCGACATCCTGTACCGCGGCGACGACCTCATCGACACCGAAACGCTGACCCTGCCGCACCGCGACGTGCTGAACCGCGCCTTCGTCCTCGTGCCCCTGGCCGACCTCGTGCCGGATCGCCTGATCCACGGCATCCGGGTCGCCGACGCCGCGGCGCGGCTGGACGCGGCGGGGATCGAGCGGCTCTGAGGACGATGGTACCCCTCAGGCCGCGAGGTCGGCCACCACCATGTCGAGCACCGGGAAGCCGTCGCGGGTGACGCGCAGGTGGCCGGCCGCGCCCCGCTCGACGAGGCCGTCCGCGACGAGGCTGTCGACCCGGGCCGGGTCGAGCGGCCGACCCGCCAGGGCCTCGAAGCGCCGGGGGTCGACGCCTTCGCCGAGCCGCAGGCCCATCAGCAGGAACTCGTCACCCTGCTCCTCGGCCGACAGGCTCTCGTCCGACACGAGGCCGTGGCCCTCGCCCTCGACCACCGTCAGCCACATCTCGGGGTGGCGCTCGGTCGACTGCGCGCGGCGGCCCGAGGGCGTGAGCACGCGGCCGTGCGCGCCGGGGCCGACGCCGAGGTACTCGCCGTAGCGCCAGTAGACGAGGTTGTGGCGCGACTCGGCGCCGGGGCGCGCGTGGTTCGACACCTCGTAGGCCGGCAGGCCGCGCGCCGCCGTCACCTCCTGGGTCACTTCCCACAGGGCGCGGGCCTGCTCCGGGTCCGGCACGGCGAGCTTGCCGGCCTTGTGGAGGCGCTCGAACATCGTGTCGGGCTCTATGGTGAGCTGGTAGAGCGACAGGTGCTCGGCGGCGCGCGCGATGGCGCCGTCGAGCTCGGCCTTCCAGCCGCCCACCGTCTGGCCCGGGCGGGCGTAGATGAGGTCGAAGGAGAAGCGCTCGAAGTGGGTAGCCGCGACCTCGACGGCCGCCAGGGCCTCGGCGGCCGTGTGGAGCCGGCCGAGCGCCCTCAGGTCGGCGTCGTCGAGCGCCTGCACGCCGAGCGACACGCGGTTCACGCCCGCGGCGCGGTAGCCGCGGAAGCGCGTCGCCTCGACGCTGGTGGGGTTGGCCTCCAGCGTCACCTCGGCGCCGGGCTCCACCGTCCAGTGGCGCCCGACCGCGTCGAGCAGGCTCCCCACGGTCGAGGGGTCCATCAGCGACGGCGTGCCGCCGCCGAAGAAGATCGACCGCACGGAGCGGCCCGGCGTCAGCGCCGCGCGGTGGGCCAGCTCCTGGCGGAAGGCCGCGAGGAAGCGCGCCTCGTCGACCGGGGCTTGGCGGACGTGGCTGTTGAAGTCGCAATAGGGGCACTTCGACAGGCAGAACGGCCAGTGGACGTAGATGCCGAAGCCGGGGTCAGGGGTGCCGAGGGCGCTCATGACCCCGCTTATGGCACGGCGCGGGGGCGCGGGTCACGCGCCGCGGCGGGCGGTGACGCGACGCGCGTCGTCCTGCCGTTCGAGCCCGGCCACCGTCCTCACGCCATGTTTTCACGCCATGTCGACGACGACCTTGCCGAAGGGACCGCCGTCGAGGTGGTCGAGGGCCGCGGGAAGTTCGGCGAGCGGGTAGCGCCGGTCGATCGTCGGCTTGAGCCCCGTCCGGTCGACGGCGGCGACGAGATCCGCCAGCGCCCGGCGATGGCCGACGCTGATCCCCTGGACGGTCACGTTCTTCAGCATCAGCGGGCCGACCGGGGCCGCCACGTCGAACCCCTCCAGCACGCCGATCTGATAGATCCGCCCGCCGATGGCCGCCGCCTGCACGGCTCGGCCCAGGTGCGGTCCCCCGACCAGTTCGAGGATGTGGTCGGCGCCGCGGTCGCCGGAGATGCGCAGCACGGCTTCCACCCAGTCCTCCTTCGAACGGTCGATGCCGTGATCGGCCCCCAGCGCCTTCGCCCGCTCCAGCTTGTCGGCGCTGCCGGAGACGACGATCGCCTCGGCCCCATGCGCCTTGGCGATCTGGAGGCCGAAGAGCGCCACGCCCCCGGTGCCCTCGACCAGCACAGTCTGGCCGGCCCTGAGCCCGCCGCGCTCGACCAACGCGAACCACGCCGTCAGCCCGGCGCAGGGCAGGGTGCTGGCTTCCGCGTCGGAAAGCGACGCCGGAGCCTTGACGAACCAGTCCTGCGGAAAGGCCACGTAGTCCGCCAGCACGCCGGGATGGATGCCGCCCAGCGTCCGGTAAGGCGGCGTGCGGGCGTCGCCCAGCGGTTTGCCGTCGATCCAGCCGGGCGCGAAGGTGGAGATCACCCGGTCTCCGGCCTCGAGCCGCGTCACGCCCTCGCCGAGCGCCGCCACCGTCCCGGCGAGATCGGACCCCGGCGTGAAGGGGAAGGCGAGCGGCAGGCCCATGCCGCTCTCGATCACCAGCTTGTCGCGGTAGTTCAGCGAGGCCGCCGCGACCTTGACCAGCACCTCGCCCGGTGCCGGCTTCGGCACGGGCGCCGATCGCAGCGCCAGCCGGTCCCGGCCCAACCCGTCCATCTCCCAACGTCTCATCGTTCCATCCATCGGACTCTCCTCGTCGCCCTAGTCGAGACTGGAGGTTACCGTTGAACGGGGTGCGTCAGTGGTGCTAGTCGTTCCCACCATTGGAGCGGGATGGGAAACAATGAGCGGCGTTCTGAACGGCGTCGATGTCTTCGTGACGGCGGCCGAGACCGGCAGCTTCTCGGCCGCCGCCGACAAGCTCCATCTCACCCGCTCGGCCGTCGCCAAGGCGGTGGCGCGGGTCGAGGGCCGGCTCGGCGTCCGGCTGTTCCACCGCACCACCCGAAGCCAGGTGCTCACCGACGACGGACAGGTCTATTTCGAACGCTGCGTGCGGGCGCTGGAGGAGCTGAAGGCCGGCGAAGCGACGCTGGAGTCCGGTCGGCACCAGGCTGCCGGACGCCTGCGCGTCTCCGTGCCGGTGCTGTTCGGGCGGCGTTGCGTCGCGCCGGTGCTGGCGCGGCTGGCGGCGGGACACCCGGCGCTGGAACTGGATATGTCCTTCAGCGACCGGCCCGTCGACTTGGCGGAGGACGGCTTCGATCTCGCCATCCGCAACGGCGAGATCGGCGACGGCGCGGGGCTGATGACCCGCACCATCAGCCTGCAACGCATGACCGTCTTCGCGTCCCCGGCCTATCTCGCCGCGTGCGGGACGCCGGGGACGCTCGCGGACCTCGCCCGGCATCGCGCGATCACCTACGGCCGTGCGGGGCGGATCCGCACCTGGCAGTTTCCCGTGGGCGCGAACGGCGCGCCAGTGGAGGCGACGCCGCCGTCCCGGCTGCGCTTCGACGATCTGGAAGCCATCGCGGACGCCATCGAGGCCGGGCATGGCCTCGCCTGGCTGCCGTGCTGGCTGATCCGCGACCGTGTCCGCGCCGGCACGCTCGTCCCCCTGCTGGAGGATATCCCTCCCATGGTCTTCCGCACCCACGCGCTCTGGCCGCGGACGCCGCACCTTCCCCTGCGCGTCCGTCTCGCCATCGACGCGCTCGCGGCGGAACTGCCCGGCAGCGCGGAGCTTTGAGGTGCCGCGGCGGCATCCGTGCGCTCGCCCGGCCCCCTTCATCCCGGTCCCGAGCGGGGATCGGCGCTTCGGCGATCAGCGGACCGAGGGCGGTGCGAGCGTCGCCTGCCCTTCGGACCGAGGTCGAAGCGCTCCGCGATGACGCGGGCGCCGCCTCCGGGCACGGGGTCGAGCGGAGCGCCCCGGACCGTGGAGGACCACCAGCGGCGTCGGCCGCCCCATCAACCCTCGACACGGTCGATCGCCGATTGTTACACCACGGCTTTCCGACGCCTCACCTTTCGAGATGAGGCGACTTTTTTCCCCGCCCGGCGGGACATCCATTTCAAGGTTGCGATATGAGCGATCGGGCATATTGGGTGGTGATCATCGTCCTGCTGTTCGGGATCGTCGCCTACCTGATCGTCGCCGATCCGGAATTGGACCTCGGCGCACTCGCGTCTGTCCCGTTCCGCGCGCTTTGACGCCCTCCGGCTCGATCCGGCGACGGGATGCTCAGCACAGGGGCGGGCGGGGAGCATCCGGAGCCCGACGCTCCGGGGGCGCGGGCGTCGACCGCGCCCTGATCCAGGCTTTGGCGTCATCGCTCATCCCCGTTCCGGTCCAACGCGTCTCGGGCGCCAGCTCCGTGACGAACAGGCCATCGCCAGGAGCCATGAGCGACAGCAGCGCCTTCGTCGCGTGCTGGAGGTCGTCCCTGAGATCGACCAAGTAGGTGGTGTCCATCAGGGACTGGGCGTGGGCCGCCCTGAGAGTGGACATGAGCTCGGAATAGTCGTGTGCGGTCGAACGCATGGACAGGTCGACGATGTAGATGGCCATGGGTGCCCGATCCTGCCGACGTCGCCGGACGGCACCGGCATAGATCGAGCAGGCTATGGCTTAGTTATGGCTAAGTCATGGCCGCCTGGGCAGGGGCCTGTTCACAGACTGAGATCCTTCCCTGATCAGGATAGGGGGCAACCTGTCGAGCGCCTGGACGGCATCGCGGTAGTCCTGCGCGGCCATCAGGCCCTGGCCGCCGCCGTCGCCCGCCTCCGCGCTCGCCTTGAGACGGGCGAGCTCGCCCGTCCTGAACGTGTCCGCGAAGGCCTTGCCGGCCAGGATGTGCGTTTCGAGGAAGCGGATCGCGTGGAGCGTTTCGCCGTGCAGGGCGTCGAGCAGCGAAATATCCCTGCGGAGCGCGTCCTTGTGCCGGTCGAGCTCGATCGTGATGCGCTCGATCTGGCCCGCCACGTCCTCGAACCTGCCGACGAAGCGGCGAAGGCGGCTCTCGGCCGAGCCCAACAGGCGCTCGATGAAGCCGCCCCGCTTGAGCTGCGCGGGGTCGAGCCCGCGCGCCTTGTCGATTACGTCGAGCAGGAGCTTTCCGGGGTCGCCCATCCCGGCGTTTCGTGTCTTGGCCAGGAGCCTGTCCGGGGAACGCGCCACTGCGCGCTT
>CAXTFP010000014.1:0-14615 GCA_964243135.1 uncultured Lichenihabitans sp. | reverse complement strand
GGGAGCGATCGTCTGGAATGAATCGGCGGACCGCGCCGGGGCGGCCGCGGCGCAGACCATCAGGGCAAGGAAGGCGGATCGCAGGATCGATGTCGTCGGCAAGGGGGACTCGCGCCGGGGATGATCGAGGCCGAGGCTCGGGAAGCCGCTGCGCCGGGCTCGGGACGACGATTGACCACGCGATGGTCGCCGAAGGGCTCACCCTTCGCGGTGGGTCGGGACGGTGCCCCGAACCGCGGGCCTTCAGCGGCGCCGCGCGATCAGGTTCCAGACGGAGGGCACGAGCAGGGCGCCGAGCAGCGTCTTCACGGCCGTGCCGAGGATGAAGGGCAGCACGCCCTCCACGAAGGCAGCCCTGGTGCCGATCAGATGGGCCAGCCAGCCGTAGCCGGTGGCGAAGAGGATGGCGTGCCCCAGGGCCATGGCCCCGAGCAGCCGCGGCACGGACCGGTCGGCGCCGCGCTCGGCGAAGAAGCCGACGGCCGCGGCCGCGGGGATGTAGCCCAGGAGGTAGCCGCCCGTCGGTCCCATCATGTAGGCGAGGCCGAGGCCCAGGGCGGGCGTGCCGGCGAAGACCGGCAGGCCGAGGGCGCCCTCGACGAGGTAGAGCGCCATGGCGGCGGCCCCGAGGCGGCTGCCGAAGGCGGCGCCGATCAGCAGCACCGCGAGGCTCTGCATCGTCACCGGCACGGGATAGAAGGGCACCGACAGCTTGGCGGATAGCGCCATCAGGGCACTGCCGACGAGTGCCACCAGCAGCCCGCGCGCGGCGCGCTGCCCCGCCGAGGCCTGCTCGGGCCAGACGGCGCCGACCAGCGTGGGGCGCAGCGGGAAACGGATGTCGGTCATGGGATCACTCACCCTGGAGCGGGAGAAGGTCGGCCTCGGCACGCTTGCTTTCCGCCGCGCGCGGCCGCAGGCTGGATCACCTCTTAAGATGGCGTCACCCTCCGAGCAAGCGTGCTCATGGCCCGGGGTGGCTGATGCGCCATCGTCCGTCCATCCCGAGCCGGCGCGGGTCGGCGACAGCCCGATCTCCGCCGGGGAGACGAAGTCGCCCGTGGCCGCCGACGACATCCCCTTCGACCGCACCCTCACGGCCAAGCCCGAGGAGGTGCAGACCCTGTCGCCGCTGGTGCGCCGGCTCGTCGCCAACAACGGCGGCCCCTTCACCTTCACGGGCACCTGTTCCTACATCGTGGGGCGAGGCGAGGTCGCGGTGATCGACCCCGGGCCGGCCGACCCGGGCCATATCGCGGCGGTGATGAGGGCCGTGGAGGGCGAGACCGTGCGCCACATCCTCGTCACCCACACCCACCGCGATCACGCGCCGGGCGCGGCGCTGCTCAAGGCCGCGACGGGCGCCGAGATCGTGGGCTGCCCGCGCCGCGCCCACCGGGCCGAGGACCCGAGCCTGCCGGCGATCGACGCCGCCTTCGACCTCCGCTACGCGCCCGACCGCGCCCTCGCGGAGGGCGACGCCGTCGAGGGCGAGGGCTACCGGCTGGTCGCGGTCGAAACGCCGGGCCACAGCTCGGACCACCTCGCCTTCGCCTTGCCGGCCGAGGCCGCGCTGTTCTCCGGCGATCACGTCATGGCCTGGTCGACGACCGTCGTGGCGCCGCCCGACGGCTCCATGCGGGCCTATCTCGCCTCGCTGAGGAAGCTTCAGGCCCGCGACGACGCCCTCTACTGGCCCGGCCACGGCGGCCCGGTGCGCAATCCTCAAGCCTTCGTCAAGGCGCTGATCGTGCATCGGCAGTGGCGCGAGACCGCCATCCTGCGCCGGGTGGCGGCCGGCGACGCGATCGTCCCGGTCCTGGTGGCGAGCATCTACCGCGATCTCGCGCCCTCGCTGCGCGGCGCCGCCGGCCTCTCGGTCCTGGCCCACCTCATCGACTTGGTCGAGCGCGGGGAGGTCGCCTGCGACGGCCCGGCCACGCTGAAGGGGAGCTACGCGGCCGTCTGACCGGTCATGAATCGGCGTCCAGCAGTTCGTCCGACAGGGACTGGATCCGCGCCGCGTTGGCGCCGAAGTCGGACCGGCCGAAGCGGGACGCGGAGCGGATGTCGACGCGCGTCTGGCCCGACGCTGGGCGGATGCGGATGGTCACGTCGTCGGGCAGGGCCATGATGGACGTGGAGGCGACAGCGTCGATGTGGCCCGTGCCGAACTTGCCCCTGGGCGGCACGGCCTCGACCACGCGCCAGCGGTGCGCCTCGACGGTCCGCAGGGCGAGCGCGTAGGCCTCGTCCTCCGGCATGTCGAGCATCACGGGTGCCAGGCCGGGATAGGCGCGATGCTCCGCCTCCTGCGCCTCGGCCGAGGGCTCCGGGTGCGTGACCCCGCCCCGCGCCGCCACGGCGGCGGCCGTCGGCGAGAAGGGCGGCGGGGCCGCGGGGTCGGTCGACACGTCGTTGACGGCCGGCAGCCTCGCCGCGAGCGTCGCGAGATAGGCCGGATAGGCCAGGATCGCGGCGCCGATCGCGAGGGCCAGGAGGGCCCGCGCGGTGCCGCGGCGGCCGGTCCGCCAGATCACCACGGCCGACCACAGCGCGAGGACGATCGCCAGCACGGCGAAGATCAGGGCGAAGCCCAGCACCGCCAGGGCGCCCCGCAGGTCGACCGAGCCGCTCCGGGCCATCAGCACAGCCATGGCGGCCAGCACGGACCCGAAGGCCGCGCACCAGCGGCTCCGGTCGGCGGCCTCGGCCACGGGCTCGGGCGCGAGCCGGCGCGTCAGCATGGGGCGCCGAAGGGCGGAGGCCCGGTCTTGACGGCGGATCGGGGCATGGGTGTCATGGGTGGGGCGTCAGAAGCCGCGAACCTAGCCGAGACGTCGCGGCGACGGTAGCCCGGCCGTCCGAGGCGGGAGGCGTCATGGATGCCAGGACAGCGGCGCGGCGGCTCGGTCGCATCTTGGCCGTGTTGGGCCTCGTCGGCACGCAGGCCGCACTCGCGCAGCCGTTTATACCCCTGCTCGTGTCGCGGCCGCCCGCGGAGACAGCACGGGTCGGCACCGTCCCGGACGTGCCCCTGCCCCCGCCCCGACCCGAGGAGGACGGACCGCACCTTCCGATCCTGATGCCTCGGCCGGCCGCGCACCCGGCTTCCGAGGTCTTCGGTCCCGTTCTGCCCTCTGCCCCGCCCGCGCCCCCGGCTCCGCCCGAGCCCGACCCGGTCTGCGGCCGGCTGATGACGGAGGGCAAAGTCGTGGCGCATCCGTCCCCGGCCGTGTCGGACGGGAAAGGTTGCGGCATCGCCAACCCCGTGACGCTCGACGCCGTGGTGCTGCGGGACGGGCGGCGTGTGCCGCTTTTCCCGCCCGCGCTGATGCGCTGCGACCTCGCGGACCGCTTCGCCGACTGGCTGCGCGACGGCGTGGCGCCCGCCACGGCCGCCGAGGGCCCCCTGCTCGGCGTCGCGGATGCGGCCGCCTACGTGTGCCGGAACCGCAACTGGATGGCGAGCGCCCGAATCTCGGAACACGCGCGCGGCAACGCCATCGACGTCCTGGCCTTCCGCTTCGGCCGCCGCGTGGTGGGCCTGACGTCGACCGACGCGCACGACGTGATGACGGCGGCGCGGGCCTCGGCCTGCGCGCGCTTCTCGACCGTGCTGGGGCCGGGTTCGGACGCCTTTCATGCGACCGATCTCCACCTCGACCTCGAACACCGCCGCAACGACTTTCGGCTATGCCAGTGGGATGTCCCCTGATGTCGCGGCCGGGCACGTCCGTTCTGATGCGGCACAGGTGAGGGCGAGGCAGGTTAGAGCTTTGTCAACCGCGCGCCGACAAGATCAACCCATCGTTCACGACGTTCATGACTTTGTTCGAACCGTGGCACAACGCAGATGGGATCCGCCATGACTGAATGCTTAGCTTCCGCCCCGCGCCGCAAGGACGTCCGCGACCTGCAGATCCAGCTCTACCGCGAGATCGGAATCTCGGCCGTGGCCGCGGCCCTTCGATTCACCACGCAGCCCGATCCCCGCCCGCGGGCGGTGGACAAGCCGGCCGACGCGCCCCACCTCGGCAGGACGACGCTCGCGGCCTGATGCGACGCGCTCCCGGGTCGGGGCCGTCGCGGAACGCGCGGAGGGAGACGATCCTGTCCATCACTCGAAGGCAGATCCTGACCGGCGCCGGCGCCCTCGCCCTCGGGGCGGCCGGCTTCGGCGGTTATGCCCTGGCCGTCGAGCCCGAGATGGTGCCGCTGGTGCGGCGCTACGCCCTCACGCCGCCACGGTGGCCGCCGGGTCTGACCCTGCGCATCGGCGTGATCGCCGACATCCACGCCTGCGAGCCCTGGATGCCGGCCGAGCGCGTCCGCGGCATCGCCGAGCAATGCAACGCGCTGTCGCCCGACCTCATCGTGCTGCTCGGCGACTTCAACGCCGGGCACCGCTTCGTCAGCGGCCCCGTCCTGCCGGGCGCCTGGGGCGAGGCTCTGTCGGTGCTGCGCGCGCCCCTCGGCACCTACGCGATCCTCGGCAACCACGACTGGTGGCACGGGCCCGTGCCGGGCATGGGCGGCGGCCCCGAGGAGGTGCGCCGCGGGCTGCGCGCCATCGGCGTGCGCGTGCTGGAGAACGAAGCCGTGCCGATCGATCGCGACGGCCGCCGCTTCTGGCTCGCCGGCCTCGCCGACCAGCAGGCTCACCCCTTCGCGCCGCGCGGCCACAAGGGCGCGGACGACCTGCCCGGCACGCTCCGTCAGGTGCGGGACGACGCGCCGGTCATCATGCTGGCCCACGAGCCCAACGCCTTCGCCCGCATGCCGGACCGCGTGGCCCTGACCCTGTCGGGCCACACCCACGGCGGCCAGATCGTGCTGCCGGGGCTCGGGCCGATCATCACCCCGTCGCGCCGCTACAACTACGGCCACATCATCGAGACCGGGCGCAACCTGATCGTGTCCGGGGGGCTCGGCACGTCGGGCGTGCCGGCCCGGTTCGGGGTGCCGCCGGAGATCCTGGAGATCACCATCGGCGGCCCCGACCTCACGTCGTGAGCCGTCAGATGACGACCACGCGGGTCCCGACCTTGGCGCGGTTGTAGAGGTCGATCACGTCGATGTCCCGCATGCGGATGCAACCTGAGGAGGCATCGTGGCCGATCTCCGTCGGCTCGTTGGTGCCGTGGATGCGGTACAACGTGTCGTGGCCGGCGGCGTCGTAGAGGTAAAGCGCGCGGGCGCCGAGAGGGTTCTCGGGGCCGCCCGGCATGCCGCCGCCCTCGACGACGGGCTTGAGGTGGGGCCAGCGCTTGAGCATGTCGGCGGGCGGCATCCAGCGCGGCCACTCGGCCATGCGCTTCACCGTGGCGGTGCCGGTCCAGCCATAGGCCTCCGCCCCGGTCGCCACGCCGTAGCGCATCGCCCTGCCGTGGCCGAGCACGTAATAGAGCTGCTTTTCCTTGGTGTTGACCACGATGGTGCCGGGCGCCTGCCCGGTCGTGTCGTCGACCTCGTAGCGGTCGAAGTTGCGGCCCATGTCGGCCGTCGGCACCTGGGAGATGAAGTCCTTGTCGCGGGCCGACAGGACGGGGTCGGGCGTGGACTTGTATTCGCACCCCGACAGCGCGACGGCGCCCGCCATCAGCACCGCCGCCACCCATGGCTTCCGCATTGATCTCGCCCCGCGCCGCTCCACATGCTGGAGCGAACGATACCATGGCAGGTTCCCATTAACGACTCCCCCGCCGCACGGCGCCGCCGCCCGTTGCCCGCGCGCCACAGCGCGGGAGCGTCCCCGACATCAGGTGAACCGTGACGACAGCCTTGATCGGCCACACGGCCGGGCTCGCACACGACATGGGCGCCGGCCACCCCGAGCGGCCCGACCGGCTCCGCGCCGTCGCGGCGATCCTCGCGGAGCCGGACTTCGCCGCACTGAGCCGCCTGGAGGCGCCGGAGGCCAGCCGCGACTTGGTGATCCTGGCGCATCCGGAAAGCTACGTGGACGGGCTGCTCGCCGCCAAGCCCACCGTCGGTCGCCTCGTGCGGATCGACGCCGACACCGCCATGAACAGCGGCACGATGCCGGCCGCCCTGCGCGGCGCCGGCGGCGCGGCGCGGGCCGTCGACGCCGTGCTGGGGGGCGAGGCCGACAACGCCTTCGTGGCCATGCGGCCCCCCGGCCACCATGCCGAGCGCGCCACCGCCATGGGGTTCTGCTTCTTCAACAACGCGGCCATCGCGGCCCGCCACGCCCAGGCGCGGCACGGCGCGGCACGGGTCGCGATCCTCGACTTCGACGTGCACCACGGCAACGGCACGCAGGACATCTTCTGGGACGATCCCACCGTCCTCTACTGCTCGACCCACCAGATGCCGCTGTTCCCCGGCACGGGCGAGCGGAGCGAGCGGGGCCAGCACGACAACATCGTCAACGCCCCGCTGCGGGCCGGACAGGGCAGCGCGGCCTTCCACGCCGCCCTCGACGAGCTGATCCTGCCCCGCATGGCGGCGTTCCGGCCCGACCTCGTCATCGTCTCGGCGGGGTTCGACGCACACCGGCGGGACCCGCTGGCGCAGGTCGAGCTCGACGAGGAAGACTTCGCCCTCGCCACGGCCAAGGTCATGGATCTGGCCGAGGCCCACGCTGGCGGGCGCGTCGTGTCGCTGCTGGAAGGCGGCTACGACCTGCGGGGCCTGGCGATGTCGGCCGCCGCCCACGTCCGCACCCTGATGGGACGCACCCGCCCCGCGACGTGAGCCGTGGCCGTCAGCCGGCCAGGGGTTCGGTCGACACGATGCCGATGCCGAAGCCCGACAGGCCCACGTAGGTGCGCTCGCTCGAGGCGAGCAGCTTGATCGACGCGATGCCGAGGTCGCGCAGGATCTGCGCCCCGACGCCGATCTCGCGCCACTGGCTGATGCGCTGCGATTCGGAGCCCACCTCCTTCGACACGGCCGAGACCGGCACGCCCGCGGTGCCGTCACGCAGGTAGATCAGCACGCCACGGCCCTCGGCGGCGAAACGCTCCAGCGAGCGGCCGATGATCGTGCCCCCGCCCAGCACGTCCTTGACGATGTCGGCTCGGTGCAACCGCGTCGGCACGCCGCGCCCGTCGGCGATGCGGCCGTGCACGAAGGCGAAGTGCTGCACCTCGTCGAAGGGCGTCGTATAGGCATAGCCCGTCATCTCGCCGATAGCGGTCTTGACCGGGAAGGTCGCCACGCGCTCGACGAGCTTCTCGCGGGCCTGGCGATAGGCGATCAGGTCGGCCACCGAGATCCGCTTCAGCGCGTGGCGCGCGGCGAAGCTCTCGATCTGCGGCCCCATCATCACGGTCCCGTCGTCGTTGGCGAGCTCGCAGATCACCGCCACGGGCGGCAACCCCGCCAGGCGGCACAGGTCGACGGCCGCCTCCGTATGGCCCGAGCGCATCAGCACCCCGCCGTCGCGGGCGATGAGCGGGAAGACGTGGCCGGGGCGCACGAAGTCGCCCGCCCCCATGTTGCCGTTGGCCAGCGCCCGCACGGTGTTGGTGCGCTGCTCGGCCGAGATGCCCGTGGTGAGGCCGTGGCGCACGTCGACCGTGACCGTGAAAGCGGTGCCGAGCGGCGCGTCGTTGGCCGCCACCATCGGGGCGAGCTGCAGCCGCCGCGCTTCCGCCCCCGTCATAGGCGTGCAGACGATGCCGCAGCAGTTGCGGACGATGAAGGCCATCTTCTCGGTCGTGCAGTGGGTCGCCGCGCAGACGAGGTCGCCCTCGTTCTCGCGGTCGTCGTCGTCCGTCACCACGATGATCTCGCCGCGGGCGATTGCGTCGATGGCCTCCATCACGGCATTCTGGTCGCTCATCGCAGGGACTCCGTCGGGCGGCCGAGGGGGAAAGAGGCCGAGCAGGAAATCGTTGGGCGTCACGCCGCCGCCCGTCTCGCGCAGGATCGTCTCGGCGGTGTCGCGCGACAGCCAGGCCTGCGGGCCGTTGCACATCTGCGTGACCGCACCCGGCGTCACGCCGATCCGCCGGGCGAAGGCGGATCGCGTCACCCCGTTCGCCTTGAGCCAGTCGGCCAGCTTCATGGGTCCAGCATAGGCCGGAGGGAATTTCAGTCCAGCTCAAAAGCGATGATGTTTGAGTGAAACTAAAAACGCGCTGCGATCAGCTCGGCACGGACGGCCAGGACGGCCCCTGCCCCACCTGCCCGCGGTGGCGCAGGAAGGCGTCCGCGAGCACGCAGGCCATCATGGCCTCGCCGACCGGCACGGCGCGGATGCCGACGCAGGGATCGTGGCGGCCCTTGGTGACGATCTCGACCTCGGCGCCGCTCCGGTCCACGGTCTCGCGCGCCGCCAGGATGGACGAGGTCGGCTTGACGGCGAAGCGCGCGACGATCGGCTGTCCGGTCGAGATGCCGCCCAGCAATCCGCCCGCGTGGTTCGACTGGAACTGCGGCCGTCCGTCCGGCCCCTGCCGGATCTCGTCGGCATTGTCCTCGCCCGACAGGGCGGCCGCGGCGAAGCCGTCGCCGATCTCGACGCCCTTGACGGCGTTGATGCTCATCAGGGCCGCGGCGATCTCGCCGTCGAGCTTGGCGTAGATCGGCGCCCCCCAGCCGGCTGGCACCCCCTCGGCCACGACCTCGATCATGGCGCCGGCCGAGGATCCGCCCCTGCGCACCCCGTCGAGGTAGCCCTCCCACAGCGCTGCCGCGCCGGCATCGGGGCAGAAGAACGGGTTGCGGGCGACCTCGTCCCAGTCCCAGCGGCTGCGGTCGATGCCGTGGGGGCCGATCTGCACCAGGGCGCCGCGCACCCGAACGCCGGGCACCACGAGGCGCGCCACGGCGCCGGCCGCCACGCGGGCGGCCGTCTCGCGGGCTGAAGAGCGGCCGCCGCCGCGGTAGTCGCGGATGCCGTATTTGGCGTCGTAGGTGAAGTCGGCGTGGCCGGGGCGGTATTTGTCCCGGATGTCGCCGTAGTCCTTCGAGCGCTGGTCGGTGTTCTCGATCAGCAGGGCGATGGGCGTGCCGGTCGTCCGGGCCGGGCCGTCGCCCTCGGCGAAGGTGCCCGACAGGATGCGAACCTGATCGGGCTCGCGGCGCTGGGTCGTGAAGCGGGACTGGCCGGGCCGCCGCCGGTCGAGGTCGCGCTGGATGACGGCCTCGGACAGCTCCAGGCCGGGCGGGCACCCGTCGACGACGCAGCCGAGGGCTGGCCCGTGGCTCTCGCCGAAGGTGGTGACGCGGAACAGGTGGCCGAAGGTGTTGTGGGACATGGTCGGGTCGCGCTCTCACGCTGCCCGGGCGATCGGGCCCTCGTCGGCCGCGCCCTTGGGCTCGGCCGGGGCGCCGACCCACTCCGAATGGGCTGGGATCGACTCGCCCTTCATCACCAGCGTCAGGGGCCCGAGCCGGGCGTTGTCGCCGACGTGGGTGTCGTAGAGCACCGTCGAGCCGGACCCGATCGTCACCCCGTCGCCGATCCTGACCCGACCGACTTTCATGACGCGGTCCTCGTAGAGGTGCGTCTGGAGGGCCGAGAGCGCGTTGATCGACACGAAGTCGCCCACCGACACGCAGTCGAACTCGGTGATGTCGGTCATGTCCATCCACACGCCGCGGCCGAAGCGGGCGCCGAAGAGCCGCAGCACCCAGGGCAGGAACGGCGTGCCGCGCAGGTGGTCGAGCAGCACGCGGCCTGCGAGACCCCAGTACATGACCGCGACGGACTCGGTCCGCATGGCCCACCAGGACCACATCGGCTGGGTGGTGGGCTCGTAGCGCCCCATCGTGGCCCATTTGATGCCGATCACGATCAGCGTCATGACGACCGAGATCGCGAGCGACACGAACACGAAGAGCGCCGCGACTTCGACGTAGAGCCCGTCCAGCAGCTTGGGGCCGAGCCATTGCACCGACCACGTGCCGAAGACGATGAACAGCATGGTGGGCAGCGAGATGTGCACGGCCTCGAAGCCCGCGCGGGCGAGCTTCTTCCAGCGCGGCGCCTCGTAGGTCCAGTTGGCGCCGCCGCCGTCGAAGCGCTGGCGCACCGGCAGGCGGATCGGCGGCGTGCCGAACCAGGTGTCGCCGGGCTTCATGGCGCTGTTGGCGGGCGGCTTCGACTTGATGCCAATCAGCGCGCCCTCGGGAATGTCGGAACCGATCGGCACCACCGCGTCGTTGCCGACGAAGACGCGCGCCCCGGTCCTGACGCGGCTCAGCCGCATCCAGCCCTCGCGCACCTCCTCGTCGCCCAACACCACCTCGTCGGCGATGAAGCACTTCTCGCCAATCTCGACGAGGTCGTAGCGGCCCGACAGGTTGGTGGAGATCTCGGCGTCCTTGCCGATCTTGGCGCCCATCAGACGGTACCACGCGCGCATGTAGACGGTGGCGAAGAGCGAGCTCAACACTTCGAGCGTGATCTCGGTGGCGAGCGCCACGGTCCACTTGCGCAGGTAGAAGAAGGAGAACACCGAGTAGCGCCCCTCCCTGACCCGCGGCAGGATGGCCCAGCGCATGGCCGCGATGAAGACGACCGAGATCAGCACCATGACGAAGCTCGTCGGCCAGGCGAGCAGCGGCAGCGACGCCATATAGGCGAAGCGGTCGATCTCCGGGACGCTCAGCCAGTCGTCGAGCTGGTCGAAGACCCAGAAGGCCGGGAAGATCGGCAGCAGGCCGAGCGGCGGGATCACCAGCAGCATGGCCACGTAGCCGATGCCGAGCGCGGTCTTCCGCGCCACCGAGGCCTCGGGATAGGCTTCGAGCGAGTCAGGATCCACGGTGCCGACGCGCCGGCCGGGCGAGCCGTCCCAGATCTCGCGCGCGCCGATGGCCATGCCCGACGAGATGGCGCAGAGGTCGCCGAGCTCGGCCCCGTCGCCGATCGTCACGCCCTCCTCGAGAACGCAGGAGGTGCCGACATAGGCGTCGGCGCCCACCGTGACGCGGCCGACGATGAACTCGGCGCCCTCGACGCGGGCGTTGGCGAACTTGACCTTGCCGCCGATGCTAGCCCGCGCGCCGATCTCGATGAGGTCGAGCGCGCCGGCCTCGTGGTCGCCGACGATGGCGTCCATGCCGACCTTCGCGCCCATGGCGATCATGAAGAGCCGCATCACCGGCGAGCCCTGGAACCACTTGGGATGCGTCAGGGCGGTGAAGCGCTGCACCAGCCACCAGCGGTAATAGTACGTCCCCCAGAGCGGGTAGCGGCCTGGCTTCATGCGGCCGAGGATCAGCCACTTCGACCCGATGGCGAACAGGATCGTTAGCATGTTGATCACCATGTAGGTGCCGATGAGGTAGACGGCCTCCTCGACGATGGTCGCCTCGCTGGTGGTCAGCAGCATGTAGCTGACGAAGACGCCGAGCCACTGCGCGGTCGACAGCGACAGGATGAACGGCATCGCGGCCGCCTGGGCGAGGCCGCACAGGAAGCGGCGCATGAGCGGCGGCGGCGTGAAGCTGAGGTCGACGGGCGCCGCGCCGGCCGGGCCAGCCCGGCCGTCCACGAGGGCCGCGATGGTCCGCAGGCTGCGCGCCCGGTACATGTCCTGGAGCGTGATGCCGGCGAGCGCCGGCGTCCGGCGCACGACCGACACGAAGCGCGCGGCCAGGAGCGAATGGCCGCCGAGGTCGGTGAAGAAGTCGGCGTCGAAGGGGATGGCGCCGGCCGGCAGCACGGCGCGCGCGGCATCGAGGAGCGCGGCTTCCGTCGGCGTGCGCGGGTCCTCCTGGGCCTCGGCGGTGCGGGCGGCGAGGGCCACGCGCTTCAGCGCGTTGCGGTCGACCTTGCCGGACGGCATGCGCGGCAGGGCCTCGACGGCCTCGAAGCGCGACGGCACCATGTAGGGCGGGAGTGCGTCGCGCAGCCGCGCCCGCAGCGCCGCCGCGTCGGGGGCCGCGCCGTCCCGCGCCACGAGGAAGGCCACGAGCTGGTCGAGCCCGTCGTCGTGGCGCAGCACCACGGCGGCCCCCTGCACGCCGTCGAGGCCGGCGATCCGCGCCTCGATCTCGCCGAGCTCGATGCGGAAGCCGCGCAGCTTGACCTGATCGTCGATGCGGCCGCGGAACAGGATGTTGCCCTCGGGGTCGAGCGCCACGGCGTCGCCCGAGCGGTAGAGCACGGGATCGAGGCCGTCCGTGCCGAAGGGGTTGGGGATGAACTTCTCGGCCGTCAGCGCGTCGCGCTTGAGGTAGCCGCGCGCGATGCCCGGACCGCCGATCAGCAGCTCGCCCTCCTGGCCGCGGCCGAGCAGGTTCAGCGCCTCGTCGACGACGTAACAGGTGTAGTTCGGGATGGGTCCGCCGATGGTGACGGGCTCGCCGGGCTCGACCAGGGCGGCGGTCGCCACCACCGTGGCCTCCGTGGGGCCGTAGGAATTGTAGATGGTGCGGCCCGGCCGGCACCAGCGCGCCCCGAGGCTCGGCGGGCAGGCCTCGCCGCCCAGGATAATGAGCCGCAGCGAGGGCACGTCGCGCGACAGCAGCCCGAGCAAGGTCGGCACGGTGTCCAGCACGGTGACCCCCGCGTCGTTCAGCACGTCCGGCAGCGCGTCGGCCTCGCCGAGAATCTCGCGCGTGGCGACGAACAGGCTGGCCCCCACGAGATAGGGGATCCAGATCTCCTCCATCGATAGGTCGAAGGCCACCGAGGCGCCCTGAAACACCACGTCGTCGGGGCCGATCGCGTAGAGCGCGTTGGCGGCGCGCAGGTAGTGGCAGATGTTGCGATTCGTGACGACGATGCCCTTCGGCACGCCGGTCGAGCCCGACGTGTAGATCAGGTAGGCGGGGTCGTCCGGGCCGGCGCCCCGCGCGCGGGGATCGGGCGCGGGCCCTCCCGCCCCGGCGAGATCGGCCTCGGTGGCGGAGGGGCACGGCATGTCGGCGGCGTGCGCGGCCGCGAAGCCGGTGTCGGTGACGAGGAGCAGCGCGTCGGCGTCGCGCAGGCACACGGCCACGCGGTCGGCGGGAGCGTCGGCGTCGAAGGGCAGCCAGGCGCCCCCCGTCTTGGCCACCGCGACCTGAGCGACCAGGAGGTCGAAGCCGCGCTGCATCCACAGCCCCGCGACCCCGCGGGGTCCGAGGCCCCGCGCCGCGAGGCCGCGCGCCAGCGCGTCTGCGCGGCGGTCGAGCTCGGCATAGGTGAGGGTGCCGCCCGGGCCGCGCAGGGCCGGCGCGTCGGGCCTCGTCGCGGCGGTGCGGGCGAAGAGCTCGGCCAGGATCTCGTCGCGCAGGAACTCCGGCCGCGACGCGCCCTGGAGCCGGGCCGGGATCCGCGCTGGCGCGCCGGCCTCGTCCACAAACTCGCGGTCGGCGTCGATGGTCTGGCTCATGGAATCCTGCGCCCGTCTTCACCGTCGGGACCGGCCCTGGTGGGCCACCCCGCGGACAACAAAAACCCGATGGTCGGACCTCGACGCCCCGATCGGGCCGTCCAGCTCCGTCGCCCCAACGGTCTCGAGCCGGTGTACCGCGTGCCGGCCGACGGACGATCGCCCGCCCGTCCCCTCCGGTGCGCCGGGAGCCTTGCCGCGGACTGACGTCGAATCGCCGATGTGCCGCGGGCCCACATTGTCGCGCCGGCCTGTGTCGGCAAAACGTCGAACCGTCGTCGGCGGTCGAGAACGACCGCGGGGTCATAGGGAAATTTCCGCCGGCGCGTAACCCTGGATCGCGCCGCCCGGGTCCTGCCGAGCTGTAGGACCCGCCAGATGAACGGGCGCTGAGGCATCAGACCCAGTGGGCCGCGCCGCCCTCGAATATCAGCACGCGCCCCTGGTGGATGTCGTCCGACGTCGCGCGCTCGACCGCCCTGCCGCCCACGAGGTGGAGGAGCACGCGGGCGACCCCGCCATGCGCCACCACCACCGCGTCGGGCGCGAGCTCCGCGAGCCAGGGCGCCACGCGGACCGACAGCCCGGCGTAGCTTTCGCCGCCCGGCGGCACGAAACGCCAGCGGTCGCGCCGCCGCGCCTCGGCGGCGGCCGGATCGGCGCGCTTGATCTCGGCCCAGGTCAGGCCCTCCCAGCGGCCGAAGGACAGCTCCACCAGCCGGTCGTCGGTGCTGTAGCGTTCGGGCAGCAGGCCCAGCCCCGCGCGCAGCAGCTCCATCGTGTCCCGCGTGCGCGACAGCGGCGAGGCCGCGAAGGGGAGATCGGCGGCGTGGAGGTGTCGGCCGGACAGGACGCGCCCCAGCGCCGCGCCGGCGGCTGCAGCCTGGCGCCGGCCGAGTGCGTTCAGCGCCGTGTCGCGCCCGCCCTGCAACCGCCCCTCGCGGTTCCAGTCCGTCTCGCCGTGGCGGACGAAGAAGAACCGCCGCGGGCCGGGCGGCGTCATCAGCCCCCGGCGTCCTTGCGGGCGATGTCGGGGGCGGCGGGGTTCTTCATGCCGACGATGTGATAGCCGGCGTCGACGTGGAGGATCTCGCCCGTGACGCCGCGCGACATGGGCGACAGAAGGAAGGCGGCGCTCTCGCCGACCTCCTCGATCGTCACGGTGCGGCGGAGCGGCGCGTTGAGCTCGTTCCAGCGCAGGATGTAGCGGAAGTCGCCGATGCCGGAGGCTGCCAGCGTCTTGATGGGCCCGGCCGAGATGGCGTTGACGCGGATGCTCTTCTCGCCGAGGTCGGCCGCGAGGTAGCGCAC
>CAXTFP010000013.1:0-14735 GCA_964243135.1 uncultured Lichenihabitans sp. | reverse complement strand
GCAACCGCATCCCCGAGACCATCATCGAGCCGGGCCGCGGCATGGTGGGCAACGCCGGGGTGATCGAGGCCGAGGTGGTGCTGGTGTCGAAGAAGTCCGCCGAGGACCGGATGCGCTGGGTCTACCTCGACATCGGCAAGTTCAACGGGCTCGCCGAGACCATGGACGAGATGATCCGCTATCCGATCCGCACGGAGTTCGACGGCGACGCCACCGAGCCCTGCATCATCGCCGGGCCGACCTGCGACAGCGTCGACGTGCTCTACGAGAAGGAGCCCTACCCGCTGCCGGTGTCGCTGGAGATCGGCTCCAAGGTGCTGATCGAGGGGACGGGCGCCTATACCACGACCTACTCGGCCGTGGGCTTCAACGGCTTCCCACCGCTCAAGTCCTACGTCATCTGACCTTCCGCGGCCGGCGCATCCCGCCGGCCGCGGCGTCCCGGAACCTTCCCTCCCGACCGTGGTTTCGACGCCGCGGCCATCGGCTCCTCGCACGCTAAGGACCAGACGAGATGGTGGCTCACGCCTTCACCACCCTGGCGGCGGTCGCGTCCGCGGCAGGGTTCGGCCGCATCCTGCGCCCGGTGGCGCCGAGCTTCCGCATCCGCGACGAGCGCCCGCGCGACGCCGCGGCCCGCGATGCCCTGCTCGACCGGAGCTTCGGCCCGGCGCGCTTCGCCAAGACCTCCGAACGGCTGCGCGTCGGCCGGCGCGCGGCCGACGGGTTGAGCTTCGTGGCGACGGAGGGCGGCAGGATCGTCGGCACGCTGCGCTTCTGGCACGTCGAATGCGGCCGCACGCCCGCGCTGATGCTGGGCCCGCTGGCGGTCGTCGACACGCACCGCTCGGCCGGCATCGGCGGGGCGCTGATGCTGCACGGACTCAAGCGGGCCGCGAGACTCGGCCACGCCGGCGTGATCCTCGTCGGCGACGCGCCCTATTACGCGCGCTTCGGCTTCGCGGCCGCGCCCGTGGCGGGGCTGTCGCTGCCCGGGCCGGTCGACCGCGCCCGCTTCCTCGGCCTGGAACTGGTGCCGGGCGGGCTCGCGGGCGCCGCGGGCCGCGTCGTCGGCACGGGCGCGATGGTGGACCTTCGCGGAAGCGAGCCGCTCCGCCGGGCGGCGTGATCGGGCCCCGCCTCTCCGAGTTTCGCGCCTCCGCGGTCGATCTCCGCCATCGCAGCCTGGCGATGCGGCGAGAAGAATATCGCACGTTTGCTCGTGAGCGGTCGCGTCCTATACTGCTGCCCCACTCTGAGCTTTGGCACTGACGGGCCGTCGCACGATCCGCCTCCGGCCCATGGACGATCGATCTCGGGATGGAGAGGACCATGGACATCGACGACCTCGCTCACGAGGACGACGACACCGCGGTCGTCGACAAGCTCGATATCGAGCGCAAGGTCGACGACTGGTTCGAAAGGTTGCGGTCGCTGTTCGGCGACATCACCAGTTGGGCAGACAGGCACGGGTGGTCGCACGCTGAAGCCGCTGCAGTGCCGATGCATGAAGACCTCATGCGGCAAGCTGGCGTCGCCGCGAGAGATCTGATCGGCATCGTGGTCTCGACCCCGTCCGGTGAGCGCGTCTGGTTCAAACCGAAAGCACTCTGGGTGATCGGTGCGAACGGGCGTGTCGACGTCTATGCGCGACGCAAGAGTCTGGTGTTGGTCGACATCGCTCTGCCCTTCGAAGCGCCGAACTGGGTCATGTACGATCTTCCTTCGGACAGATTGTCGGGGTTGCCATTCTCGGCGGATGTCTTGCCCGATCTGGTCTGACCGGATGCGTCGCGTCCCCGAGATCAACGCCGCCTATGCCTGGATGGTGGCTGCCCATGAGAAGGACTATCTCCTGGCTTTGGCGGCGGACGATACCACCGGACAGGCTCGGCTCGACACCGCCCGCGATCACCTCGAACGAGGCATCTTCGTGCTCCTGTTCGCCGAGTTCGAGGTCGCCATGAACGAGGCCCTCGAACGGGCCCGGCTCGCCCGTCAGTTCAACGCCGATTGGACGGTGCGCCGAGGATGGGACACCCCCGAAATGCGACGGAAACGTCCGTCTTTCGAGACCAGACTCGCGATGACGCTCGATCGCACCGGCACCGAATTCGCCGAGATCACGGCCGCCTACGAGATCCGTAACGCCTGTGCACACGGGAAAACAACCATCTCCGTCGGCTCCATCGATCGCCTCGTCATGAACCTTTATCGCTGGCAGGCCGCGCTGTGATCCTGATTTTCAGGGCCGATCGATGACGTCTGTTCCGTCCCGCGCGATGACCATCCCGGCTTGACCGTGACGGCCCCCTTCGGTCTATGGCGGCGACGCCGCACTGCACCGAGGAGCCCGCCCCATGACCGATCACCCGGTCCACGCCCGTTTCGACGGGCCCATCGTGACGATTGGCTTCGGCTCGATCGGCCGGGGCACGCTGCCCCTGCTGGAGCGCCACATCGCCCACGACAGGGCCAAGTTCACCGTCATCGCGCCCGACGACGACGACCGGCGCCTGCTCGACGAGCGCGGCATCCGCTTCGAGCACCTCGGCCTCACGCGCGACAACTTCCGCGACGTGCTCACCCCGCTGCTGACGGCCGGCGGCGAGCGGGGCCTCGTGGTCAACCTGTCGGTCGATACCTCCTCCGTCGCCCTCATCGACTTCTGCAAGGACATCGGCGCCCTCTACATCGACACGGTCGTCGAGCCCTGGCCGGGCTTCTACATCGACACCCGCCTGTCCGTGTCGCAGCGCTCCAACTACGCCCTGCGCGAGACGCTGATGGACCTGCGCCGGCGCCGGCCCGGCGGCCCGACCGCCGTCTCGACCTGCGGGGCCAACCCCGGCATGGTCTCTTGGTTCGTCAAGCAGGCGCTGCTCGACGTGGCGGCGGCCACCGGCCACCCCGCGCCGGAGCCCACGACGCGCGAGGGCTGGGGACGGCTCGCCATGGCGCTCGGCGTCAAGGGCATCCACATCGCCGAGCGCGACACGCAGCGCGCCAAGGTGCCGAAGCCCATGGGGACCTTCGTCAACACCTGGAGCGTCGAGGGCTTCGTGTCCGAGGGGCTGCAGCCGGCCGAGCTCGGCTGGGGCACGCACGAGAAGGCGCTGCCGCCCGAGGGCCGCCACCACGATTTCGGCCCGGGCTGCGCCATCTACCTCCTGCGCCCGGGCGCTGGCACGCGCGTCCGCTCCTGGACGCCGACCGCCGGCCCGCAGCACGGCTTCCTCGTCACCCACAACGAATCGATCTCCATCGCCGACTATCTGACGGTGACGGAGGGCGGGCAGGCCGTCTACCGGCCGACCTGTCACTACGCCTATCATCCGGCCGACGACGCCGTGCTGTCGCTGCACGAGATGGCCGGCAACGCTTGGGAGCGGCAGCCGCGCATCCACATCCTGAACGAGGACGAGATCACCGACGGCATGGACGAGCTCGGCGTGCTGCTCTACGGCCACGGCAGGAACGCCTACTGGTACGGGTCGCAACTGTCCGTCGAGGAGACGCGCCGCATCGCGCCCTATCAGAACGCCACCGGCCTGCAGGTGACATCCGCGGTGCTGGCCGGCGTCGTGTGGGCGATCGAGAACCCGGAGGCCGGCATCGTCGAGGCCGACGAGATGGACTTCCGCCGCTGCCTGGAGGTGCAGACGCCCTATCTCGGCCCCGTGGTCGGCGCCTATACGGATTGGACGCCGGCCGAGGGACGGGGCATCCTGTTCCCCGAGGAGGTGGACCGCGACGACCCCTGGCAGTTCGCCAACGTCATCGTGCGCTGATCCCCCCGGAAGGAGCCCGCCCGTGAGCCGCGTCATCCTCCGCCGTGCTCCGCAGACGCGCTCCTCCGGGTTCGGCGTCGTCGAGACGACGTCCTCGATGGATAACTCCATCGAGCGCGTGACCACCCGCCCGGGCAGTGTCAAGGTGGCGGCGCGGGACGCCGAACTCGCCGCCGCCCAGGCGGCCCGGCGGGGCTGACGATCCCCGCGGACCGTGACGGAGCCGGTCCGCCGATGAGGCTGCGTCGGGCCACGAGGGCGACCGGAGGAGGCGCGCCATGGCGGTGGTGATGAGGGGCGCGGTCACGCTGCCGGCGGACCGCCATACGGTGTGGGTCAAGCTCAACGATCCCGCCGTGCTGAAGAGCTGCCTCAACGGCCTGCATGCCATGGAGCGCACGGGCGACACCACCTTCGCGGCGACCGTGAAGCTGACCCTCGGCCCGCTCAGCGCCACCTTGAAGGGCAGGATCGAGCTCACCGCCGTCGACGCTCCCCACGTCTTCCGCATCGATGGCGAGGGCCGGGGCGGCCTCGCGGGCTTCGCCCGGGGCGGCGCCGACGTGAGGCTCGACGAAGTGCCGGCCGGCACGCTGCTCCGCTACGACGTCCAGGCCACGGTGGGCGGCAGGATCGGCCAGATGGGAGCGCGGCTCATCGACGGCGTCGCCCAGAGGACCGCGGCCCGCTTCTTCGCCAGCTTCGCCGCCGAAGTGCGGAAGGCGGGCCGGCCCTCAGTGGGTCAGCTTGGGGTCGACCGAGAGGCCCTGCTCGGCCGCGCGAAGGCGCTCGCCTCGCGTCCGGACTGACGGGCCCGGTGCGAGTTCGGTCGTCGCATGTGTTCGATCATCAGGTCTCGTTGGAACGCCGCCGTGGCGGGGATACCCCCTCGGGCTCGCTCGCGCCGAGGAGAGCGAGCCGGCGCGCGCTTTCTCGGGCGACCAACCCCTTCAATGCTTCCCGGATGAGCGCGGACCTCCCGGTGATCCCCGTGAGTCTCTGTGCTTTGGCCACCAGTTCGTCGTCGAGCGTCACCGTCGTTCGCATGGTCCACCCTCGCGTGATGGGCGTCTTCTAGCGTCGTCCGATGCCGCGATCCACGTCGATGTGGCTGGTGCATGGGTGAGCCACCGAGGGAATAGGCTTCGCCGGAGACCGGCTCCGGACGCGAGCGTCCGGCCCTTCTCCGCCCGTGCCGCTTCGGTGTATGAGTCGCGGAGGCGCCGTCGCCCGCCCCGCCCTCGCCAAGCCCCGATACCCATGACGCCGCTCCCCGACACCATCGACGACAGGCCGGTCGCGCCCGCCACGGCATCGCCCGCCCCGGCACCGATCGCGCCCGGGCTCGCGCCGGGCCGGGACTGCGGCACCTGCACGGTCTGCTGCAAGGCCTTCGGCATCCCCGAACTCGACAAGAGGCCGGGCCAGTGGTGCCGCCACGTCGTGCAGTCGCGAGGCTGCGGCATCCATCTCGACCGGCCGAACACGTGCCGCCTGTTCTTCTGCCACTGGATGCGCAACGGCCGTCTCGGCCCAGAGTGGCGGCCCGACCGGGCGAAGTTCGTCATGTACACCGAGATGGAGGGCCGCCGGCTCGTCGTGGCGCCAGACGCCGGCATGCCGTCGTCCTGGCGCCGCCAGCCCTTCTACGCGCAGTTCAAGCGCTGGGCGGCGCTCGGCGCGGCCTCGAACAACCAGCTCCTCGTCTTCAACGGCGACCGCGCCACCGCCGTGCTGCCGGACCGCGATCAGGACCTCGGCGCAGTGATGCCGGGCGACCAGGTTATCTACCGGGTGGCGGGCGGCCGGATCGAGGTCGACCACTTCCGCCAGGGGTGAGGACGATGGACGGGACCGGACATCACCCGCGTTGACGGACTTCGCCCCACCCACAATCTAACCGTCGGCACCCGAGGACCCCCACCATGACGGCCACCGACGACGACATCCTCGCCAGCGCCGAGAGCTGGCGCCGCGCCGGGCGCGGCGTGGCCCTGGCCACGGTGGTGGAGACCTGGGGCTCGGCGCCTCGCCCCGTCGGAAGCCACCTCGTGGTCGACGGCGACGGCGATTTCCTGGGTTCCGTGTCGGGCGGCTGCGTCGAGGGCGAGGTCGTGACGGAAGCCATGGACGTCATCGCGGACGGCACGCCCCGCACGCTGGAGTTCGGCGTCGCCGACGAGACGGCCTGGCGCGTCGGCCTGTCCTGCGGGGGCAAGATCAAGGTCTACGTCGAGCGCGTCGACTGATGCGCCTCGACCTCCTGGCCCGCCTCAACGCCGAGCGCGCCGCGCGCCGCGCCGCCGTGCTGGTGACGGATCTCGCCACGGGCGAGCAGCGGCTCGTGCTCGCCGCCGAGGCCGGGCGCGACGCCCTGGCCGAGCCCATCGCCGCGGCGCTGCGCACGGGCAAGAGCGGCACCGTGCCGGGCGGGACCAGCTTCCTCGCCGTGCAGGTGCCCCCCGTGCGCCTCGTGGTGATCGGCGCCGTCCACGTCAGCCAAGCCCTGGCCCCGATGGCGAAGCTCGCCGGCTTCGACGTGACGATCGTCGATCCCCGCACCGCCTTCGCCACCCCGGAGCGCTTCCCCGACGTGGCCCTGGTGGCCGAGTGGCCCGATGCCGCGTTGGCCCGCCTGGGCCTCGACCGCTTCACGGCGGTCGCGGCGCTGACCCACGATCCCAAGATCGACGACGTGGCACTCGACGCGGCGCTGCGGGCCGACTGCTTCTACGTCGGCGCGCTGGGGTCTCGGAAGAGCCACGCGGCCCGCGCGGCGCGCCTCGCCGCCGCCGGCCACGCCGAGGAGGCCATCGCCCGCATCCACGCCCCCATCGGCCTCGACATCGGCGCCGTCAGCCCGGCCGAGATCGCCGTCTCGGTGCTGGGCGAGGTGGTGGGCGCGCTGCGCCGCAAGCCGACCCGCGCCGAACGGGATGGCGCCGTGCCGCCGCTGCCGGCGCTCGCGTGAGGTTCGGCCCCGTCCCGGTCGCCGAGTCGGTCGGCGCTGTCTCGGCCCACGGCGTGCAGGCCGAGGGCGTGGCGCTGCTGCGCAAGGGCGACACCGTCACGCGCGCCCACGCGGCGGCGCTGGAGCGCGCCGGCGTCCGCTCGGTCGTGGTGGCGCGGCTCGAGCCGGGCGACGTCGGCGAGAACGAGGCGGCGCGCCGCCTCGCCGAAGCCGTGGCGGGCCGGGGCCTGTGGATCGAGCGCGCCTTCACGGGCCGCGCCAACCTCTTCGCTGCGGCCGCCGGCGTGCTGCTGATCGAACCCGCTGCGGTCGAGCGCGTCAATGCCGTCGACGAGCGGCTGACGCTGGCGACGCTGCCGCCCTTCCGCGCCGTCGCCGAGGGCGAGATGGTGGGCACCGTCAAGGTCATCCCCTTCGCGATCGAGGGCGCCGTGCTGGAGGCCGCGATGGCCTCGATCGCGGCCCCGCCCCTCCGCCTGTCGCCCTACCGGGCGCGCCGCATCGGCGTGGTGTCGACGGTGCTGCCGGGGCTCAAGCCCTCCGTCATCGCCAAGACCCTGAAGGTCCTGGAAGACCGGCTGGCGCCGACGGGGTCGGCCATCGCGGCCGATCTGCGGGTGCCGCACGAGGCGGGCGCGCTGGCCGAGGCGCTGCGCGGGCTCGCGCCGCAGCACGAGATGGTGATCGTCTACGGCGCCTCGGCCATCGCGGACCGCCGCGACGTCATCCCGGCGTCGGTCGAACTGGCCGGCGGCACCGTGGACCACCTCGGCATGCCGGTCGACCCCGGCAACCTCCTCATGATGGGTCGCCTCGGGGCGACCCCCGTGCTGGGGGCGCCCGGCTGCGCGCGCAGCCCCAAGGAGAACGGCTTCGACTGGGTGCTGCAGCGGTTGCTGGCCGACGTGCCGGTGACGCGCGACGACATCCGCCGCCTCGGCGCCGGCGGGCTGTTGATGGAGATCGTGTCGCGCCCGCAGCCGCGCTCCAACGTCGCCCCGGGCGAGGCGGCGCCCCGCGAGAGCGCGGCTTGAGGATCGCGGCGGTCCTGCTGGCGGCCGGCCTGTCCAGCCGCTATCGGGCCCTCGACCCGTCGGTGGCCACCAAGCTCGTGGCCGAACTCGATGGCGTGCCGCTGGTGCGCCGCGCCGCCGAGGCGGCCCTGGCCAGCCGCGCCGCGCCCCTCGTGGTGGTGACGGGCCACGCCAAGGCCGAAGTTCGCGCGGCACTCGGCGGCTTGGCCATCGCCGTCGTGTTCAACCCCGACCACGCGTCCGGCCTGGCGTCCTCGCTGCGCGCCGGGCTCGAGGCCTTGCCGGCCGAGGTGGACGGCGCGCTGGTGCTGCTCGGCGACATGCCGGGCGTGACGGCGCCGCTGCTCGACCGGCTGATCGCCGCCTTTGCGGGCGATGCCGCCGCCGAGGCGGCGGTGCCGGTCCACCGCGGGCGCCGCTGCAACCCCGCGCTGCTCGGCCGCGCCCTCTTCGGTCCCGCCCTCGCGCTTTGCGGCGACGAGGGTGCGCGCCGGCTTCTCCATCGGGCGCGCGTCGTGGAGGTGGAGGTCGACGCCGACTCCGTGCTGGTCGACGTCGACGATCCCGAAACGCTGCGCGCCCTCGCGGGGCGACCCGCGTGACGGCGGACGGCCTCGGCGGAGGGACGACCTGCTCCCGCTGCTCCTGGCCGGGCCAGGATCCCTTCTACTGCGCCTACCACGACGCCGAATGGGGCGTGCCGGAGCACGATGCCCGTGCGCTGTGGGAGAAGCTGATGCTGGACGGCTTCCAGGCGGGGCTGAGCTGGATCACCATCCTGCGCAAGCGCGACGCCTTTCGGCGCGCCTTCCGCGGCTTCGATCCCGAGGCCGTCGCGGGTTTCGGCGAGGTCGAGTTGGCGGCGCTGCTGCGCGATCCCGGCATCGTGCGCTCCCGCGCCAAGATCGACGCGACGGTGGGCAACGCGCGGGCCTTCCTGGCCATGCGCGACCGGGGCGAGGATTTCGCGGCCTTCGTTTGGGACGCGGTCGGTGGGGCGCCGGTGCAGAATGCCTGCACGGGCCGGGGCGACGTGCCCGCCGAGACGGAAGCGTCGCGCGCCCTGTCGAAGAGCCTGAAGGCGCGCGGCTTCAAGTTCGTCGGCCCCGTCATCGTCTACGCCTGGATGGAGGCGGTCGGCATGGTCAACGACCACGTCGTCGGCTGCTTCCGCCACGCCGAACTCGGGGGTGTTCCGCCCGGCTGAAGGCCCTGCGGCACCGTCCCGCGCGGATCCGCTGTCGCGCCGGTGCCGGGTTCATGCGATAGGAACATAGCAGGGTTTGGTGCAGTCAGGAGTGGACGATGCAGATCACCAGCTTTCCCGGCAGTGCGGTCTGCTACATCCTGGCCGACATCCCCGGGGAGGGCGAGTTCCAGGGCTCGGGCGTCATCATCGGCCCGCACACGATCCTCACGGCCGCCCATCTCCTGTGGGACTCCGATGCGGGAGTCGGGGCCGACCAAGTCAGCGTTTACCCGGGATTCACACCGGACGAGACCGCTTATAACCCCACGGGCGCGCTGCCTGGGATCCAGGCGATCCATTACATCAAGGTGGCGGACAGCGGCGACGAGATCTCGGCCGCCGCGACCCAGTCCGACTACGCCGTCATCGATACCTCGACCGACCTCAGCGGCTTCTGCAAGTTCGCCTTGAACCCCGGCTTCACGGACGGGGACGTGATTGCCACGGGCTATCCGGCGGCGCGAAACGGCTATCAGAAGGGGACGGAGGGGATCGTGTCGACGAACCCCAGGTTCTCCGACATCGACAACTCGAACCTGCGCCTGTCGCCCGGCTACAGCGGCGGACCCCTCTGGAACAAGATCGAGCGGGGCGGGGAACTGGTTCCGGCCGTGGTCGGCACGGTATCGACCAATGAAGACGCCATGAAGCTGACCCCGCGCAAGATCAAGTTGATCCGTCACTGGATCGCCTCCGACCACGCCCTTTACGCGGGCGGCGACAGCACCCCAGGGGGCACCACGCCGCAGATCGACGGCACCGTCTCCGACTCCGTCGACGCCGCGCGGGTGACGCCGGACGGGAGCGCCACCGAGCTCGCGGCCGCCATCGGGTCGGCGGATCCGGAGGTTGACGCGACGCATAGCCAGCACCACGGCGGCGGCCTGGGATGGATCCACCGCTCGCGGTTCGGCGCCGCCCTCGCGTCGGCCTGGGGCGGGAAGGGTGCCGACGGCACCCCCGCCCCGGTCGCGGCGAGCGGCTCGCTGTCCGACCTCGTCGACGTCCTCCATGGGACCCGAGGGGGAATCGGCGATCTCGGGCTCGCGACGTCCGGCGGCCACCATGCCGCCCCCACCCTGGCCGCGCCCGCCACCGCCCTCCAAGCCCCAAAGCAGGGTTTCACGCTCGGCGCCTGACCGGCCCTCAATCCGACGCGGCGACCGTCACCCGTCGCGCAGCAGCACGGCGGCCGGCAGCACGGCGAAGAGGTCGCGCGCCGGGGCGGGAGCGCCCCCAACGAAGGTCCGCCCGGTCAAGGTGTCGATCCAGCGGCCCTCCGGCAGGGGCACGGCGGTGTCGGCCTCGAAGTCCCGTCGTTCGCGCCGCCCGGGGAAGCGCGCCACCGCGACCAGCATTTCGTCCTCGTCCCGCCGACGCGTGAAGGCGCAGACGGCATCGGCTCCTCTGCCCGAGGCCGCGACTGCCTCGTAGCTGCCGTCCTGGAACAGTGCCGCGCGGTCGCGCCGCAGGCCGAGCAGGGTCGCCGTCACGGCGAGCTTCACGCGGCCGTCGCGCCACGCCTCGGCATAGGTCGCCAGCGCCCCGGCGCGGTCCGCCGCGAGGTCGGCCAGCACGGCATCGAGGGCGGCGGTTCGCGCGGCGAAGTCCACGGGCCGGCGATTGTCCGGGTCCACCATGGACAGGTCCCAGAACTCCGTGCCCTGGTAGATATCCGGCACGCCGGGGATCGTCAGCTTGAGGGCGGTCTGCACGATGCTGTTGGCGGCGCCGAGCGCCGCGACCCGCTCCACGAAGGGCAGGGCGGCCGCGAGGAAGGCGTCCGACCGCTCGCCGGTCAGCGCCCGGTCCACGAAGGCCAGGGTCGCGGCCTCGTAGGCCTCGTCGGGATCGGCCCAGGTGGAATACACCTTGGCCTCGCGCATGGCCTTGGTCATGGCGCCCTTCAGCCGCTCGGCATAGGCCGCGACGGCGTCGCCTCCGTCCCCCCCGCCGAGCAGCTCGACCGGGCAGGTGCCGACGATGAGCTGAAGCAGGGCGTATTCGTCGTTCCGGTCGGGCTGGCGCTCGGCCTCGGCCGGCTCGGGGCTCAGGAGGCGGCCCCACGCCCCCACCGTCTCGGCCCACAGGTCGGGGAACTCCGACAGCACCGCCAGCCGCGCGCGCGTGTCCTCGCCGCGCTTGGTGTCGTGCGTCGAGGTCGTCAGCATGGAATGGGGCCAATGCCGCGCCCGCTCGGCATTGGCCTCGTGGAAGCTAGACAGGGGCCTGCCGAAGGTCGTCGGATGGCCGCCGACCTCGTTCAGCGCGATGAAGCGGTTGAAGCGGTAGAAGGCCGTGTCCTCCAGTCCCTTGGCCGTGACGGGCCCGGTATATTGCTGGAACCGCATGGCGGCGTGCAGCACGGCGTTGCGGCTGAGGCCACTCTTCGGGCCGGCCACGAGGTCGCCCGTGAGCAGGTCGTGCAGGAAGGTGAAGACGCTGCCGTCGATGGCGGTCTCGGTGCGGCGGGACCGCGCGATGGCGATCTTCAGCGTGTCCCGGTCGGCTTCGGTGGGTTGGCCGTCGAAGTCGATGTAGGTGCGGTAGATCGGGAAGTTGGCCACCACCTCGCGCAGCGCCCGGCGCAGCAGGTTGCGGGTGAAGTCCGAGGTCTTGGGGTTGCGGCGGGCGACGCGGGTGATCTCGCGGGCGAGGCTGTTCAACTCGCTCGACATCTCGTTATCCATGATGCGCTTCTTGCAGGCGCGCAGGACCTTGTCGAAGGGCTCCATCTCGCCCGCGAAGTCGGCGTAGATCCGCGAGAAGGCCGCCTCGCCCGCGGGGTCGATCATCACGGCCAGGAGCTGATTCGTGACCTCGTAGCCGGTGGTGCCGTCGACCGGCCAGTCGGGACGCAGGGGCTCCTCGGGCCCGAGGATCTTCTCCACCACGAGGTAGGGGGCGCGGCCTTCCCGGTTCGGCGCGCGGGCGCGCAGCCGCTCCAGGTAGCCCTTGGGGTCGAGCAGCCCGTCGATGTGGTCGATGCGCAGCCCGTCGATCGTCCCGTCGCGCAGCATGGTGGCGACGAGGCGGTGGGCATGGTCGAACACGGCCGGCAGCTCCATGCGCAGGCCGGCGAGGTCGTTGATGTTGAAGAAGCGGCGGTAGTTGATGTCGTCGGCCGCGGTGCGGAACTGGGCGGCGCGCCAGAACTGCCGGGCGATCAGCGCGTCGAGCCGGGCCCAGCTCCCGGCGTCGCCGGGCGTGCCGTTGAAGCGCGCCACGGCGCTCTCGACGGCCTCGCCGATCTCCGGCCGGTCGCGCACCGTGTGGACGAGGTCGGCCTTGAGACCCTCGGCGCGGCGCAGCACCTGCGGGCGCCAAGCGGGCAAGCCCGAGAAGCCATCGCCGATGTGGTCGAGCGTGATGTCGTCGTCGCCGAGGATCAGCCCGTAATGCACTGGGCAGATCGGCAGCATGTGGGTGTCGTAGGCCCAGACCGCGAAGGAGCCCGTGGCGGGATCGAACTTGAGGGACAGCTTGCCTTGCGCGATCTCGGCCCCGTACTGGCCGCCCAGCACCGGCACGAGCAGCTTGTCGTGGAGGTAGGCCTGGTCCGAATCCCAGTCGATGTCGAACCAGCCCGCGTAGGCCGAGTCCGGGCCCCATTCGAGCACGTCGAGCCAGAAGGGGTTGTCGGCCCCGCCGACCCCCATGTGGTTCGGCACGAAGTCGAGGATCTGCTTCAGGCCGGCGCCCTTCAGCGCCCCACTCATGCGGGCGAAGGCCTTGGCGCCGCCGAGCTCGGGGTTGAAGACGTTGTGGTCGGTGATGTCGTAGCCGTGCGTGCTGCCGGGCCGCGCCTTGAGGTAAGGCGAGGCGTAGAGGTGGCTCACGCCGAGCTTGGCGAGGTAGGGCGCGAGGCCGGCGGCCTCGTCGAAGCCGAAGTCGGGCGTGAACTGAAGGCGATAGGTGGCGCGGGGCGTCACGGGCATGTCCTCGATGGTGGATCCGGTCCGGCCCGCCGCGGGGCCGCCGCGACGGGTCGGTGAGCGGGCGCGTTGCGCCGGCCGCAGCTTTTAAAGCGGCAAGGCGGCCCCGAAGTTCATCAGGCCGCGCCGACGGTCCAGCGGATCGCCCAGGGACCGAGGCGCGAGCCCTTGGCCTCGCCGTCGTGCCAGATCTCCTCGCCGGTGGGCGCGCCGAATCCGTCCTCGGGATCCGCCTTGAGGTTGGCGTCGAGCCGGAGCTCCGCCCCGTCCTCGGTCCGCCAGCGCACCGTCACGGCTTCCCGGCCCAGGATCTCGTAGGCGCCCGCGTGGGGGCCCATGCGGGCCACGAGCGGCACGACGCGCGCCTGCCGGAGCGCCAGCAGGCGGCGCGTGCGGTCGAGCGCGTCGCAGTGGGGCGGCGTCCCGGCCGCGTCCCAGTCGAGCTTCGCGGACAGGAACGTGCCCTCCGCCGTGGGATCGGGGATAAGGTCGCGGGCGGCCTCGTCGCGGAAGGCGGGGAAGTGCCTGAACTCCTCGCGGCGACCCTTCCGCACCGCGTCAGCCAGGTCGCCGGAGAAGTCGCAGAAGAACGGGAAGGGCGAGGCCGCCTGCCATTCCTCGCCCATAAACAGCATCGGCACCTGCGGCAGCAGCAGGTAGACGGCCGACACGGCCGCGACCGCCGCCGGGGGCGAGAACTCCGTGAGGCGATCACCGAAGGCGCGATTGCCGATCTGGTCGTGGTTCTGGATGAAGCTGACGAAGGCGGTCGGCGGCAGCACGCCCGAGGGCTCGCCCCGCGGGCTGTCGCGGAACGGCATGACCTCGCCCTGGAAGGCGAAGCCCTGCGCCAGGGCTCGGCCGAGCTTCTCGGTGTCGCCGAGGTAGTCGGCGTAGTAGGACACGCCCTCGCCCGAGGCTGCAACGTGCAACACGTGGTGGACGTCGTCGTTCCACTGCGCCGTGTAGTGATGGGCCACGCCTTCGTCGGAGCGCAGCAGCCGGTTCGCGGCGTTCTCCTCGTTCTCGAGGATGAGGTGGAGCGGACGGGTGCGGGTGAGGTGGCGCGCCCGCACGGCGATCTCGTGCAGGATATGGGGCTGGCCCTCGTCGATGATGGCGTGGACGGCGTCGAGCCTCAGCCCGTCGAGGTGGAACTCCTCGATCCAGTAGAGGGCGTTGTGGATGGCGAAGTCGCGCACGGACTGGCTGTGCGCCCCGTCGTAGTTGACGGCCGCGCCCCAGGGCGTGTGGTGGCGCTCGGTGAAGTAGCCCGGCGCGTAGAGCGACACGTAGTTCCCGTCCGGGCCGAAATGGTTGTAGACCACGTCGAGGATCACCGAGATGCCGCGCACGTGGGCGGCCTCGACGAAGGCCTTGAAGTCCTCGGGCCGGCCGTAGCTGCCGTCCGGGGCGTAGGGCAGCACGCCGTCGTAGCCCCAGTTGCGGCACCCGGGGAAATCGCCGACCGGCATCACCTCGACGGCGTTGACGCCAAGCGCCACGAGATGGTCCAGCTTGCCGATGGCGGCCCGGAAGGTCCCCTCGGGCGTGAAGGTGCCGAGGTGGAGCTCGTAGAGCACGCATTCGTGCCAGGGCCGGCCGGCCCAGTCGCCGTCCGTCCAGCTGTGCCCCGCCGGGTCGATGACCTCGCTCGGGCCGTGCACGTCCTGCGGCTGGAGGCGCGACGCGGGGTCGGGCACCATCGTGCCGTCGGGCAGGCGGAAGCGGTAGAGCGTGCCGGGGTGGGCGTCA
>CAXTFP010000012.1:0-14969 GCA_964243135.1 uncultured Lichenihabitans sp. | reverse complement strand
CGGGCTACACGCCGATCATTCCCACGGCCCCCGTGGTGGTGGACGTCTTCCTGGCCGACGGCGTGATCGCCCTCGTGCTCTTCCTGCTGGTGGCCGTCGAGGCCTGGAAGCTGCGGGCCGCCTGGCGGACTAGGCAGGCGGGCGCGCGGCTTCACGCCTACATCGTCGGGCTGTTCACCATCACGGCGGCCGTCCCGGCCGTGATCATGGCGGTGGTCGGGGCCGTAGCGCTCGACCGCGGGCTCTATCCGGCCTTCGTGGACGACGTCGGCCGCTTCATCTCCGAGACCAAGGACGCGGGCAAGCTGATCCGCTCTAAGCAGTGCGACTCGCTCCAGCGCGACGCCGACCTCACGGCCTCCGATCTCACCCGCGCGCGGGTGGGTTATACGGATCGGAACTTCTTCCAGAGTTTCTTCGAGTCGCGCGTGCAATCGCTGGGCTTCACCACCGCCGTCATCATGAACGGCGAGGGGGCAGTCACGGAGCGGGTCGACAGCGGCAGGAGCGGGCCGGTGGAGAAGCCCAGCGCCTCGGACCTCGACGGAGCCCGATCCGGTGAACAGGTCTGCTTCCGGGTCGACAACGCCCACAGCTTCGTGGCGCTGCGCTACCTGCCGAGCTATGGGGGTTCGTTCCTCTACGTCGAGCGCCCCCTCGATCCGTTCACGATCGGCTTCCAGCAGCACGCCGAGGCCATCAATCAGCTCTTCGGCCTGTTTGACTCCCACCGACGGTCGATCCAGTTCGCATTCATCGTGATGTACGGGCTGCTCGCCGCCATCATGCTGCTGTCCGCCATCTGGCTCGGCCTGTCCTTCGCGAACGTGCTGGTGGCGCCCATCCGGCGGCTCATCAACGCGACCGACCAGGTGTCGTCGGGCAACCTCTACGTCCAGGTACCGGTGCGACGCTCGGAGGGCGACCTCGCGCGCCTCGGCGAAACCTTCAACAAGATGATCTCTGAGCTGCGCCTCCAGCAGAACCGCCTCATCGCGGCCCGCGAAACCATCGACGAGCGCCGCCTCTTCACCGAGGCCGTCCTGTCCGGCGTGCCGGCCGGGGTGATCGGCATCGACGCGAAGGGCGACGTCACGGTGATGAACTCCTCGGCCCAGCGGCTGCTCGACGCCGGCATCTCGGCGCAGGCCCCCGCAGTCGGCCGCCCGCTCGCCGGGGCGGTGCCCGAGCTCGCCGGCATTCTGTCGGCCACGCGGACGGGGCGTCAGCGGCTGCAGCAGGGGCAGGTGACGCTGTCGCGCGCGGGCCGCGAGCGGACCTTCAACGTCCGCGTCACGAGCGAGCTGTCCGCCAAGGCCGAGCGCAACTCGGTCGTCACGCTCGACGACATCTCCGACCTCGTGTCGGCCCAGCGCACCTCGGCCTGGGCCGACGTCGCCCGGCGCATCGCCCACGAGATCAAGAACCCACTGACGCCGATCCAGCTCTCGGCCGAGCGCCTGAAGCGCCGGTACAGCAAGGTCATCACGGAAGGGCGCGACGTCTTCGACCAGTGCACCGACACGATCATCCGCCAGGTCGACGACATGAAGCGCATGGTCGACGAGTTCTCATCCTTCGCCCGCATGCCCAAGGCCATGCTGGCCGAGGACGACCTCGCGGCCTGCGTGGGGCAGGTGCTGTTCCTGATGCGGGTCGGCAACCCCGAGGTGGAGCTGGACGAGACCCTGCCGCCGGCCCCGCTGGTGGCCCGCTTCGACCGCCGGCTGCTGTCTCAGGCCCTGACCAACATCGTCAAGAACGCCATGGAAGGCGTCGCGGCCCATAGGGCGGCGCTGCCGGCCGAGGAGCGCGAGCCCGGCCGGGTGGCCGTGACGCTGAGCACCGCGGCCGACGGGCAGGCAGTGATCGACGTGGTCGACAACGGCAAGGGCTTCCCGGCCGAGAATCGGCAGCGCCTGCTCGAACCCTACATGACCACGCGCAGCGAGGGCACCGGCCTCGGCCTCGCCATCGTGGCCAAGATCCTGGAAGATCACGGCGGCGGCATCGACCTGCTCGACGCCCCCGGCCACCGCGGCGCCCACGTGCGCCTGCACTTCCCCATCGACATGCAGGCCTTGCCCGATGCCGCCGCGGCGCCGGAACCGGTCAGCGAGAAAGCCTGAGAAGCGCCCCATGGCCACCGACATCCTGATCGTCGACGATGAAGCCGATATCCGCGAGCTCGTGTCGGGCATCCTGTCGGACGAGGGCCACGGCACCCGCACCGCCAAGGACGCGGACGACGCGCTGGCGCTGGTGGCGGCGCGGCGGCCGCACCTGATGTTCCTCGACATCTGGCTGCAGGGCTCGCGGCTCGACGGGCTGCAGCTCCTGGAGATCATCAAGGAGCAGCATCCGACGCTGCCCATCGTGATGATCTCGGGCCACGGCAACATCGAGACGGCCGTGTCGGCCATCCGGCTCGGCGCCTACGACTTCATCGAGAAGCCGTTCAAGGCCGACCGCTTGGTGCTGGTGGCCGACCGGGCGCTGGAAACGTCGCGCCTGAAGCGCGAGAACGTCGAGTTGAAGACGCGCTCGCTCAGCGCCGACCGCATCGTGGGCCGCTCCACCTGCGCCAACCAGCTCCGGCAGGTGATCGACAAGGTCGGGCCGGCCAACTCCCGCGTGCTGATCGCCGGGGCGCCCGGCACCGGCAAGGAGCTGGCGGCCCGGATGATCCACGCCGGGTCGAGCCGCGCGGCCTCGCCCTTCGTGGTCATCAATGCCGCCACCATGCTGCCCGAGATGATGGAGACGGAACTCTTCGGCGTCGAGGGCGCGGAGGGGCGCGGGCGGAAGGTCGGGTCTCTGGAAGAGGCGCACGGCGGCACGCTGTTCATCGACGAGGTCGCGGACATGCCGCGCGAAACGCAGAGCCGCATCCTGCGCGTGCTGGTGGACCAGAACTTCCAGCGCGTTGGCGGCACGGCGCGGGTCCACGTCGACGTGCGGATCATCTCGTCGACGGCCCGTGATCTTTCGTCCGCCATTGCGGAGGGAAGCTTCCGCGAGGATCTGTTCCACCGCCTCGCGGTGGTGCCGGTGCGGGTGCCGGCGCTGTCCGAGCGGCGCGACGACATCCCCGAGCTGATCGGCTTCTTCATGGACCAGGTGTCGGCCAACACCGGCCTGCCGCGGCGCAAGATCGGCGACGACGCGATGGCGGTGCTGCAGTCGCACGACTGGCCCGGCAATATCCGCCAGCTCCGCAACAACGTCGAGCGGCTGATGATCCTGGCGTCCGGGGAGCCCGAGGCCGAGGTCACGGCCGACATGCTGCCCTCCGAGATCGGCACCCTGGTGCCGGCCACGCCCAACGGGGCAGGGGGCGAGAAGCTGATGAGCCTGCCGCTGCGCGAAGCCCGGGAAGTCTTCGAGCGCGAATACCTCGTGGCGCAGATCAGCCGATTCGGCGGCAACATCTCGCGCACCGCCGAGTTCATCGGCATGGAGCGCTCGGCGCTGCACAGGAAGCTGAAGTCGCTCGCGATCGACTGACACATCGCCCGCGGGGCGGGGCCGGCTCCAAGTTTGTCTTGCGGCCCGCGGCCGATCCTGCCTCTAATGCGGCAGGATGCAGGCGGTCCGGCGCGAAGCCGGGCGGCCCACCCGCGGTCGCCCGGTCCATCGGGCGATGGCGGGCGGGCGACAGGCCGAACCGTGGAGACGCCCCGGACGAGGCCCCCCGCGCGGGATGCCTGTCCGACGCGCGGAACCCCGGTTCCGGGCTGCGGCATCGAGACCGCGAACACGCGGCGACGAGCAGTGGACAGGACCATGGCGGCTGAACGAACACAGAACCTGCAAGACACGTTTCTGAACTACGTGCGCAAGAACAAGGTCCCCCTCACCATCTTCCTGGTCAACGGGGTGAAGCTGCAGGGCGTGGTGACGTGGTTCGACAACTTCTGCGTCCTGCTGCGGCGCGACGGCCACTCGCAACTCGTCTACAAGCACGCCATATCTACCGTGATGCCCGGCCAGCCGATCCAGATGTTCGAAGCCCCGGACGACGCCCCTGCGGCGGCACCGGTACCGGTGCCCCTCGAACGCCGGTGAGGGGCGCCGCCTCGGGGAGCGGCGCGAGGCTGGTGGCACCCCACGCGAGCCAGCGGATACGCGATTGAAGTCGACCCACTCAGCCGAAGACGGCACTGATACCCTGGAGAGGACCGCCGCCGAGGCCACTAGGACCCTGGTGGTCGGCCCCTATCCGACGGGGCGCGCGGCGGCGCGCGAGATGCGGTCGTCCGAAGCGCGCATCGGCGAGGCCGTGGCGCTCGGCGACGCGATTGACCTCGACGTGCGCCGCGACGTCATCGTCAACCTCGGCACCGTCCGGCCCTCCACCTATCTCGGCAAGGGCAAGGTGGAGGAACTGGCCGAGGTCTGCGAGGACCTCGACATCGGCCTCGTGGTCATGGACTGCGCCCTGTCGCCCGTGCAGCAGCGCAACCTGGAGAAGGCGTTCGGCTCCAAGGTGATCGACCGCACCGGCCTGATCCTGGAGATTTTCGGCCGGCGCGCCCGCACCAAGGAGGGCACGCTCCAGGTCGAGTTGGCGCATCTCGCCTATCAGAAGTCGCGCCTCGTGCGGTCGTGGACCCATCTGGAGCGGCAGCGCGGCGGCTTCGGCTTCCTCGGCGGCCCCGGCGAGACCCAGATCGAGACCGATCGGCGCCTGATCGAGGAGCGCATGGCGCGGATCGAGCGCGACCTCGACCACGTCAAGCAGACCCGCGCCACCAATCGCAAGACGCGCGTCGACGTGCCGTTCCCGACCGTGGCGCTGGTGGGCTACACGAACGCCGGCAAGTCGACGCTGTTCAATCGGTTGACTCAGTCGGCCGTGCTGGCTGACGACATGGTCTTCGCGACCCTCGACCCGACCCTGCGGGTCCTGAGGTTGCCGCACCGAGGCAAGGTGATCCTGTCCGACACGGTGGGGTTCATCTCGGATCTGCCCACCATGCTGGTGTCGGCGTTCCGGGCCACGCTGGAGGAGGTGGTGTCGGCCGATGTCATCCTCCATGTGCGCGATGTCGCCCACGAGGACACGCAGGCGCAGAGCGCCGACGTGGTGGCGATCCTGCGCGACCTCGGCGTCGACGCCGATGACCGCGAGCGGGTCATCGAGGTGTGGAACAAGTCGGACCTGCTCGACCCCGACCGCCTGCGGGCCACGCTGGACTCGCTATCGGGCAAGCGCGCCGACGAGCGGCCCGCGCTGGTGTCGGCGCTGACGGGCGAGGGCGTGCAGGACCTCCTCGCCACGGTCGAGCAGCGCCTGGCCACCCACGCCACCTCGCTGACCCTGGATCTCGATCCGAGCGATGGCCGAAGCCTGAACTGGCTCTACGAGACGACCGAGATCCTGGCGCGCGAGGACGATGAGGACGGTACGATCCACCTGACCGTGCGCGTGGCGCCGGAGCGGATGGAGCGCGTGCAGAATCGCTTCCCGGGCGCGGCGCGTGTGCCGGCCGCGGCCGCGACGGAGTAGGGCAGGGGGCACGATCCGGTCGAGATCGGGCGAAGGGCGGACCGGGCCGCGGCGACAGCCGACCGATCACCCCGCCCCCTGCCCGCGCTCGGCCCTCTTGGCCTCGCCCCACAGCGCCTCCATGGCGGCGAGGTCCGCCTCCGCGGGGCTGGATCCGCGGGCCGCCAGCGCCGATTCGATGAAGCCGAACCGCCGCTCGAACTTGCGGTTGGCGGCGTGCAGCGCGGCCTCGGGATCCACGCGGGCGTGGCGCGCGAGGTTGGCGACGGCGAAGAGGAGATCGCCGACCTCGTCCGCCAGCGCGTCGGGGTCGCCGAGTGCCGCCTCGATCTCGTTCGTCTCCTCGCGGATCTTGTCGAGGACGGCCCGGGGGTCGTTCCAGTCGAACCCTACCGTGGAGGCGAGACTCTGAAGCTTCACGGCGCGGGGCAGAGGCGGCAGGCCGGACCCGACGCCGGACAGCAGAGGCGGGGCGCCCTGCTCCGCCACCTCGCCGCGCCGGAGCTGCGCGGCCCGGTCCCGAGCCGCGCGCTCGGCCTTCTCCTCGCGCTTGATCCGGCCCCAGGCCGCCTTCACCTCCTCGGGCGTCAGGTCGCGGCGGTCGCCGAAGATGTGGGGATGGCGGCGAACCAGCTTGGAGGTGATGGCCTCGACGACGCCACCGAAGTCGAAGCTGCCCTCCTCCTCGGCGATGCGGGCCTGGAACACGACCTGGAGCAGGAGGTCGCCCAACTCGTCACGGAGGTCGTCGCGGTCGCCGCGCTCGACCGCATCCGCCACCTCGTAGGCTTCCTCGATCGCATAGGGCGCCACGGAGGCGAAGCTCTGCGCCAGATCCCAGGAGCAGCCCGTGTCGGGGTCGCGCAGCGCCGCCATGATCTCGATGAGGCGGGCGATGTCGCGGGATGGCGTCATGGATGAGGACCTGTCGGGACGCGAAAATGCCCGCGGAAGCGATCCACGGGCATCGTCGATGGTGCGGAGCGACCCCGTGCCGACCTCGACGGCCGGCACGGGTGTTCAATGAGGGTCAGTCGAGGGCGATCGATAGGGCCTCGCGGCCCTTCGGTGTGTCGACCACGCGCATCGACACGCCCTGGCCTTCGGCGAGGTGCGACAGGCCGGCGGGGCCCAGGATGGAGATGTGGACAAAGATGTCCTTGCCGCCGTCATTGCTGGACACGAAGCCGAAGCCCTTGGTGTCGTCGAACCACTTGACCTTGCCGGACACTTCCACCGCGGTCGACGGATCGGGCGCGCGGCGGGGTGGACGGGGGCTGTCGAAGGAGCGCTGCGGTGCCCGCTCCACGGCGCCGGCCGTGTCGACCTCGACGACGCGGGTGACCTGGGCGCCCTTGGCCCCGTTGCCGACCAGCACCTTGAGCTTGGCGCCCGGGGGCACCGTCTCGTAGCCGGCCGACTGGATGGCGCCGATGTGCAGGAAGGCGTCGCCCTGGCCGTTCGACAGCTCGACGAAGCCGAAACCTTTGTCGGCCTTGAACCACTTGACGATGGCGTCGACGGTCGGACCGGCCGGGGGGGCGGCCATCATGTCACCGCCGCCGAAGCCGGCAGCTGCGCCTCCGCCGAACGGGCGCGAAGCCGGGCGCGACGGGCGGGACTCGTAGGGGGATGACGGCATGTCGTCGTCGAAGCCCCGCTTCCTCGGTCCCCGGAAATCTTTACCTTTGCTCATGTCGCCAGCTCGTCTTTGCCTTCAACCTAACCGCCCGCATCGTGACCGAAGACTCCGACCCATCGCCGGCGCACAGGTGGTCACGTCTCAAACTCTCGCGACGCAACATGTCGCGGATCCTCGGCGTATGATCCTGGCAAAGCGCTATATCGCAGCGACCTTGCCGAGGACAAATGCCTTGGCCTGCGTCCAAAACCTTGAAACGTCGGCGACGACGCAATCGACCGCCCACGCTCCGTTCCCCTTCGGGACCCTGAACCGATGCGGGAGGGGAGCTCAAGAGCCCGCATCTTGACGGGACGCTAACGCATTTTCCTGGCGTTCGCCACCGCTATTCCGAGTCGTTGACGAGGGTTTTCGACGATCCGTCGACGGGGCAAAATCGTGCGATCGGTCGAGGTTGCGGCGTCGCCGTCGATCTCGTCCAGAGGCACCGCAGACCGGGCGGAGGCTGGCTGATCTCCGACGGCGGATCGACCCTCGTCGTGAGACGACGAGGCTGGAGGGCGGCGCGGACGCCCGGGGGCGATGGAAGCGCGAAAGCGCCGATCTCCGGAACATGTCCGCCACCTTAAATTCGCATAATCAATATTATGGAACCCAACTGGGCACAGGCAAGGCGAGCGCAATATCCTGTTAACCATGACGATGGCGGCGGACGACGAACACTCAGTGGAAGTGCATGCATTGTCGTGAATGCGGTCTGGGCCAATCACCTCACCTCTATCTAGGCGAAAGCACCTTCCGAATCGTTCAGGAGAACGGGGGCAGGGGAGGCCGTAACTCCCCTGCCCGCGTTCCCTACCCCTACCCCTAGCCCGACCGCGCCGCCTTCACCCACCGACGCGCCTTGGTCGGATCGGCCGCTGCGGGGCGGCCAAACGCGAGATCAGGCCGGAGATCCGCGGGTCCGGCAGCGTGACGGGATCGGTCCGGAACGGCACGAAGCCCGCCTGGCGATAGAGGCCCAACGCCGCCGGGTGGTCGAGGTCGCAGGTGTGGACCCAGAGGCGCCGAGTCCCCGGCGTCCAGGCGCGGGCGACGGCGAAGCGCAGCAGCCGGCCGCCGAAGCCCCGCCCGATGAAGGCCGGCATGAGCCCGAAGTAGCTCAGTTCCACCTCGCCGGCCTCCCGTCGGTCGAGTTCCGCATAGCCGGCGGGCTGTCCCTCCGCCGTGAGCACCCAGACCTCGACGGACGGATGCTGCACCCGTTCGGCGAGGGCCGCGTCGCTCCAGCGCCGACGGTCGGTCCAGAGCCAGGGCTCGCCGACGGTGTCGTACAGGAAGCGATAGAACGCCACGCCCGGCCGCAGCGCTCGCTCGACGCGGGCCCCCGCCGGCCAGTCCGGCGCCGCGCGGGCGGCCTCCGGGCAGGCGAACATCTCCAGCGACGTGATCGTGACCCGCAGGGCGCCGGCGGGTCCCGCCGTTTCCGTGCCGGGAGCGCTGCTCGTCACGTGAAGGGCAGGGCCATGCCGTCGTAGGCCGGCTCGATACCAGCCGGCAACTCGGCCCGCAGCGTCGCGTAGTCGAGGTCGTTGTGGAGGTTGGTCAGCACGGCGCGCCGGGGCCTGAAGCGCCTGATCTCGGCCAGAGCTTCGGCGAGCGAGAAGTGGCTCGGGTGGGGCGCGTAGCGCAGCGCGTCGATGATCCACAGGTCGAGCCCCGCGAGGAAGCGCTCGCTCTCGGGCGGGATGCGGTTGAGGTCGGGCGTGTACGCGACATCGCCGATGCGCAGGCCCAGGGCGTCGATCTCGCCGTGCTCCAGGCGGAAGGGCGTGATGGCGATGGACCCGCCTGCCCCGTCGAACTCCCGCGCCTGCCCGGCCACGAGCCGCCGCTCGTCGAGCAGCGGCGGGTACTGGCTCCCGGGCGGCGTGCGGAACACGTAGGAGAACTTCGCCGTGACGTCGCGCGAGGTCGCCTCGTCCATGTGGACCTCGATGCGCCGGCGGGCGCCGAGCACCAGCGGCCGCACGTCGTCGATGCCGTGGACGTGGTCGGCGTGGGGGTGGGTCAGCACGATGGCGTCGAGGCCGTCGATCCCGGTCGACAGCAACTGGCGGCGCAGGTCGGGCGACATGTCGACCAGCACGCGCGTCGTGCCGGCGAGGCCGGGGCGCTCGACCAGGATCGAGCAGCGCTGGCGCTCGTTCTTCGGCTCGGCGGGGTCGCAGGCGCCCCACCCCTGCCCCACCCGCGGCACGCCGCCTGACGAGCCGCAGCCCAGGATCGTGATCGTGCCGCTCATGCCGGCACGGCTTCCTGCGCCGCCGCGACGCGCGGCGGCAGCTTCGAGAAGAGCCGGTCGACGTTGCGGCTCGTGGCCTCGGCGAAGCTCAGGAGGTCGAGCCCCTTCAACTCCGCCAGCACCCGCGCGGTCTCGACCACAAAGGCGGGCTCATTGCGCCGGCCGCGGTGCGGCACCGGCGCCAGGAACGGCGCGTCGGTCTCGACCAGCATGCGGTCGAGCGGCACGTCGCGGGCGATGGCGCGCAGCGCTTCCGAGTTCTTGAAGGTCGCTACCCCCGAGAAGGAGATGGACAGGCCCAGCTCCAGCCCCGTCGCGGCCAGGGCCGCCGACGAGGTGAAGCAGTGCAGCACCGCCGCGAAGCGCCCGCGCGCCATCTCGTCCCGCAGGATGGCCGCGACGTCCTCGTCGGCCTCGCGGGCGTGGATCACCAGCGGCAGGCCGGAGTCCCGCGCCGCCGCGATGTGGGTGCGAAACACGCGCGTGGCCACGTCGCGCGGCACCTCGTCGTAGTGGTAGTCGAGCCCGGCCTCGCCGATGGCGACGCATTTCGGGTGCCGCGCCAGCGCCACGAGGCGCTCGGCCGGCACGTCCGGCTCCTCGGCGGCCTGATGCGGGTGGGTGCCGACGGTGAAGAACACGTCCGGGAAACGCTCGGCGATGCGCGCCACCTCGTCGTGGCGCGCCACGCGCGTTGAGATGGTGACGATGCGGGACACGCCGGCTGCGCGGGCGCGGGCCACCACGGCCTCGAGCTCGGGGGCGAACTCCGGGAAGTCGAGGTGGCAGTGGCTGTCGGTCAGCATCACCCGGCGGCCCCGGCCGAAGTCTCCGCCTCGACGTAGCGCGGGAAGATCACCGCGGGCGGCGGCAGGGCCGCGCCGGCGCGCAGCCGGCCCTCCGGCCCGAGGGACGCGAAGGTCCGCGCGCCGGCCTCGACGCCGAGGAAGTCGAGCAGCCGGCCCATGGCGGCCGGCATGACGGGCTGCACGAGGATCGCCACCTCGCGCAGCACCTCGGCCGTGACGTAGAGCACCGTCGCCATGCGCTCGGGGTCGGTCTTGCGCTTGATCCAGGGCTCCTCGGCCGTGAAGTAGCGGTTGGCGGCGCCGACCACCCGCCACGCCTGAGCGAGGTAGTCGTGCAGCGCGAAGCCGGCCAGGGCGGCGCGGGCGCCGTCGAGCAGCGCGTCGGCCTCGGCCAGGATGGCGCCGTCGGCCTCGGTGAAGGCGCCGTGGGCCGGCACCGCGCCGCCGCAGTTCTTGGCGATCATGGACAGTGAGCGCTGGGCGAGGTTGCCGAGGTCGTTGGCGAGGTCGGCGTTGATGCGGCCGATGATGGCCTCGTGCGAGTAGTTGCCGTCCTGGCCGAAGGGCACCTCGCGCAGGAAAAAGTAGCGCAGCGCGTCGACGCCGTAATGATCGGCCAGGGTGCCGGGCGAGATGACGTTGCCGACCGACTTCGACATCTTCTCGCCGCGGTTGAACAGAAAGCCGTGGACCACGACCTGACGCGGCAGCGGCAGCCCGGCCGACATCAGGAAGGCGGGCCAGAAGACGGCGTGGAAGCGGCTGATGTCCTTGCCGATCACGTGCGCGTCGGCCGGCCAGTAGCGGGCCCGCGGCGCGTCGGGATCGGGGAAGCCGGTGCCGGTGAGGTAGTTGGTCAGGGCGTCCACCCACACGTACATGACGTGCTTCGGGTCGCCCGGCACCGGCACGCCCCAGTCGAAGGTCGTGCGGCTGATGGACAGGTCCTTCAACCCGCGGGCCACGAAGCTCGCCACCTCGTTGCGGTACTTCTCCGGCACGACGAAGTCCGGCCGCTCGGCGTAGAGCGCCAGCAGCCGCTCGCCGTAGGCCGACAGGCGGAAGAACCAGCTGTCCTCCTCCACCCACTCCACGGGCGTGCCGGTGGGGGCGAGGCGCGTGCCGTCCGGGCCGGGCACGAGGTCGGCCTCGTCGTGATAGGCCTCGTCGCGGACCGAATACCAGCCCGAGTAGCGCGCGAGATAGATGTCGCCGCGCGCCTCCATGCGGCGCCAGATCTCCTGGGAGGCGGCGCGGTGGCGCGGCTCGGTGGTGCGGATGACGTCGTCGGCCTCGGTCCCGAGCTGCCGGTTCATGGCGAGGAAATGGTCGGCCGTGCGGTCTGCGAGCCCCTGCGGGCTCAGGCCTTCGCGCGCCGCCGTCTGCTGCATCTTCTGCCCATGCTCGTCCATGCCGGACATGCACAGCACGTCGTAGCCGTCGAGGCGCTTGAAGCGCGCCACCGCGTCGGCGGCGATCCGCTCGTAGGCGTGGCCGATGTGGGGGGCGCCGTTCGCGTAAGGGATGGCGGAGGTGATGTAGAAGGTCGGGCGCGGGGCCATGGTCCGTCTTCCGCCGGGGCGCGCCGACTGCCGCCGAGCCCGCTCCAGCTCAAAAATGCGATCACGTTTCCGGCGCGGGGCTGCGCGGGACGCCCCGGATCAGGCCGGTCAGGGCGCGCGCGTCGCCTGGGCGAGATCCGCGAAGGTCGAGAACAGAAATGTCTTCTTGTCGAGGTTGAGGGCCAGCGTGTCGCGCGCCGATCGGCGGACTTTCTCCCATACCTCGGCCAGGGGTGCAAGGCGGCGCGGGTCGGCCGCGCCGGCCCCGAGCCGGTCGTGGAGCCAGTCCAGGATCGCGCCCGTCAGCACGGCAAAATCGTCCTCGTCGGCGCCCATCCGGTCAGCCAAGCGGTGCAACTCGCGCCAGTCGACCTCGGGCAGGCGGCCGAGCAGGCGCGCGGCGTCGCGGTCGAGCGCCAGCCGCTCGCCGCCGAGGTAGTGCAGGGCGCCGCTGACCGAGCCTCCCGACCGTCGCGCCGCTTCCTCCAGAGCGCCCCGCTCGACCGTCGACCAGGGCGGGCCGAGGGCCGTCAGCGCCGCCACCGTGTCTGTCTCCGACAGGGGATCGAGGGTCAGGTGCCGGCAACGGGAGCGCAGCGTCGGCATCACCTGGGCGGGCTGGTGAGCGATCACCAGGAACAGCGAGCGGGCCGGGGGCTCCTCGACGAGCTTGAGCAACGCGTTGGCGCTGTTGCGGTTGAGGTCCTCGGCGCTGTCGAGGATGCAGATGCGGTAGCCCCCTGCCCTGGCGGCCTGCTGGAACAGCCCCGAGGCGCGGCGCACTTCGTCGATGCGGATCTCGGTGAAGAACTTGCCGGTCTTCTCGTTCCAGGCGCGGCGCAGCACCGCGACGTCGCCGTGCGCGCCCGAGGCCACGCGGCCGGCGGCCGGATGGTCGGCCGGCACCGACAGGTCGACGGCGTCCCGCACGGCGCCGCCGGCCGGATCCGGGTGTGCCAGGAGGAATCGGGCGAAGCGCCACGCCAGCGTGGCCTTGCCGGTGCCCTGTGCACCTCCCATGAGCCAGGCGTGGTGCAGCCGGCCGGCCCGGTAGCCGTCGAGCAGTTCGGACTCGGCGCGGGCTTGCCCGAAGAGGCGCGCCGTCTTGCGCGGATGGGGCGCCGGATCGACCCGGTCGCTTTCGGGCGCGGCCTCGCCTTCCCTCACGACGGTTCCGCCGCGGCCGGAGGCGTCCGCAGCGCCGGGAAACGCGTGACTACGATGCCCCACAGCGTGCCGGCCAGCGCCTCGGCGTCACCCGCGGCGTCCACCACGCGGCAGCGGTCCGGCTCGCGCTCGGCGTTGAGGAGGAAGGCCCGGCGCAGGCCCTCGTGAAACCCCTGCGCTTCCCGCTCGAAGCGGTCGGGGGCCGCGTCGGCGCCGCGCCGATCCCTGGCGCGGGCGAGTCCGGTGGCGACATCGAGGTCGAGCACGAGCGTCAGGTCGGGCATCGTGTCGCCCACAGCGACCCGCTCCAGCCCGGCGAGGAGAGCCGGGTCCACGCCTTCGAGCGCGCCCTGGTAGACGCGGGTCGAATCGACGAAGCGGTCGCAGACCACGTAGGCGCCCCGCGCCAGGGCCGGGCGGATGGTGACGTCGAGGTGATCGATCCGCGCGGCCGCGAACATCATGGCCTCGGCCACGGGGCCGAGCGGCTTCACGGCGCCGGACAGGAGCGCTTCGCGGATCAGCTCCGCGCGGGGCGAGCCGCCGGGCTCGCGCGTGGCGACCGCCTCGAAGCCGAGCGCGCGGATGCGATCCGCGAGATGCCGCGCCTGCGTGGACTTGCCGGCCCCTTCCCCGCCTTCGAGGGTGATGAAGCCGCCTCGCGCCGCCTCGGCCTTCACGGCGTCCCCTGCCCGGCCGGGGCCGCGGGCGGGCGGCCGAAGTTCTGCCGGATCACGGTGGAGCCGAACTCCAGCCCGGCGTCGAGCGCGCGCCGCGGCAATGACCCGACGCCGACCGCGGCGGCCGTCCGCAGCGGGACGGACAGGATCTCGCCCCCGCCGTGGGCGACGTGCAGCACGGCGACCTCGGCGCCCTCCGCCACGGGCGCCTGCAGCGGGCCCGCGTAGGTGATGCGGCCCGACAGCGGCTCGCCGCCGCCGCGCGGCACCAGCAGCTTCACCGGCCGGCCCGCCACCAGCGGCACCTCCGCGGCGTCCCCGCCGAAGACCTTGGCCGTACCCACGACCTCGTCGGCGCGGTAGAGTTCGCGCGGCTCGAAGGCGCGGAAGCCCCAGGTCAGCAGCTTGAAGGCCTCGTTGGCGCGGTCGCGCGCGGTGCGCAGCCCGTTGACCACGACGATGAGCCGCTCCCCATCCTGGACGGCCGAGCCGACCAGGCCGAAGCCGCTCTCGGCGATGTCGCCGGTCTTCAGCCCGTCGGCACCGATATTCATCGTCAGCAGCGGGTTGCGGTTAAGCTGGCGTACCTTGTTCCAGGTGAACTCGCGCTCGCCGAAGTAGCGATAGAAGTCCGGATAGGTGGCGATGACGTGGCGGGCCAGGATGGCCATGTCGCGGGGCGTCACACGCTGGTTCGGATCTCCCCTGCCCCAGGGATTCTGGAACGTCGAATGGGTCATGCCGATCTCGCGGGCGCGGCGGTTCATCAGGGCCGCGAAGTTGTCCTCCGACCCCGAGATGCCCTCGGCGATGGCGATGGCCGCATCGTTGCCCGACTGGACCACGAGGCCCTGGAGGAGGTCGGAGACCGCGATGCGGCTGTTCAGGGCCGCGAACATGGTGGAGCCGCCGGACTTGGCGCCGCCCGCGCGCCACGCGTTCTCGGACACCACGAAGGTGTCGTCGAGCTTCAGCCGCCCCTCCTTGATCTCACGGAACGCGATCTCGGCGGTGAGCACCTTGGTGGTGGAAGCGGGCGCCATCGGCCCGTCGCCGTTCCTGTCGAACAGCACGCTGCCCGTATCGGCGTCCATCAGCAGCGCGAAGGGGGCGATCGTTTGGAACGCGTCGGCGGATCGCGCCGGGGCGGCCGCGGCGCAGACCGTCAGGGCGAGGAGGGCGGACCGCAGGATCGATGTCGTCGCCAAGGGGAACTCGCGCCAGGGATGATCGAGGCCGGGGCCCGGAAAGCCGATGCGCTGGGTTCGGGAGGACGCCCCGAACCGCACGCC
>CAXTFP010000011.1:3458-15055 GCA_964243135.1 uncultured Lichenihabitans sp. | reverse complement strand
CCTTCTTCATCCAGAACCCCCTCGACGTGAGCACGCCGACGGCGACCCGCGCCACCGCGCCCTCGAAGGCCTCCCGGAACTTCTGCGGGAACCCGGCGCCCGTGGTCGTGAGGGCGACGCCCAGCGCCGTGCAGATGACCAGGGCCAGCACGACGCCGGCCCACACGGCCGGCATGAAGCGGGACCGGCCGGTCTGCTTCAGGTAGCCCGCCACGATGCCCACGATGAGCGCCGCTTCGATGCCCTCGCGCAGCATGATGAGATAGGCGACCAGCACGATGCGATCCTGTCCTGTTGGGTGAGCCGCGAGTTAGGCCCGCGCCGCCGGACGTTCAAGCCGAATCGACCGGATCGGCCTCAACTTAGAAGGGGTTAAAACTGGAGGCGGCCCAGTTTAGAACCGCTTCGGGCTGCAGTCTGGAACGACGTCAAAGCATCGGCGCCCCGCCCCGCCCGGCAGACGAGCGGCGGCGCGATCGCCTGCAGCCCGTCACTGGCCGATCCGAGTGGGCCGTCAGCGACGCCCGGAAACATCATACCGGTTCGAAACTCCGGACGAGGACCTCAGTTTGTACTCATTCTGATCTGAGAACTGACCGGAGGAGAGGGAATAGTGGGTCCAAAACCCCTGTCTCGACGTCGCACCCGGTCCGCCTCCTCCACCACGCTTCGTGTGGTCCCCCTCCTCCACATGCGTGAAGGAGGAAGCGCGACGGCGCCGTCATCTCCTCCTCCGCCCCGCGGAGGAGGGGGACCGTGCGAAGCGCGGTGGAGGAGGCCCGGCGGAGCGCGACGCCCGAACCCTCAGCGGTTCTTCCCCGGCACCCAGAGCACGTCGCCGTCGCGCAGGTGGTTGCAGTGGCGCGAGGCCACGAACAGGAAGTCGGACAGGCGGTTGGCATAGCCCAGCGCCGCTTCGCTCACGGCCTCGCCGTGCTCGATCTTGAGGTCCACCATCAGCCGTTCGGCCCGGCGGCAGATCGTGCGGGCGAGGTGGAGCGCCGCCGCAGCCGGCGTGCCGCCCGGCAGCACGAAGGAGCGCAGCGGCGACAGATCGGCGTTGAGCGCGTCGATCTCGCGTTCCAGCCGTTCCACCTGGGTCGCGACCATGCGGAGCCGGGTCCCCTCCGCCTCGCCTTCGGCCGGCGGGGTGGCGAGGTCGGCCCCGAGGTCGAACAGGTCGTTCTGGATGCGGCCCAGCATGGCGTCGAGCTCGGACGACTCCGTCGCGGCCGACAGGCGGGCGAGGCCGACCGCGGCGTTGCACTCGTCCACCGTGCCGTAGGCCGCGATGCGGATGTCCGACTTGCGCCGGCGCTCGCCCGTGCCGAGCGCCGTCGTGCCGTCGTCGCCGGTGCGCGTGTAGATGCGATTGAGGACCACCACGGCCGTTCACCCCCTGAAATACAGCACGATCATCACGACCAGGATGGCCGCGAACTGAAGCCCCACGCGCCAGCGCATCAAGCGCTGCGACGTGTTGGAGTTGCCGCCCCGGACCATGTTGATTAGCCCCGCCACCAGGACGGCGAAGACGAGGCTGGTCGCGACCAGGATGAAGCTGTTGGCGGTGGCGGCGGACATGGCGGCTGGCCCCGTGGAAAACGGTCCGCCGTGTGTACGCCATCGTGGGGCGGGGCGGTAGCGGAGGGTTCCGTGGGCATGGCCGCAGCCCATCGCCGCGCGCTCGACGCGGTGGTCCGGCGCGGGACAGCGGGCGGGACCCCGACTGGAACAGGATTAAAGCCGTGTTCACCGTTCGGCGTGCAGCATCAGGGAGAAGTTGACTCGGCGGGCATCATGGGAATCGGACAGCCAGGTCCCGACTCGATCGGCGACGACGTCGCTGATGCCGTGCTGGTGGCCCTCGCCGAGAGCGCTGCCCTGTGCCTTTGCGACCGCGACGACGTGATCCGCCATGCCACCCCGGCCTTCCGAGCCGCGTTCTTTCCGCAGTTCGACGGCTCCCCCACCGAGTTCACTGCGGCGGTCGCGGCCGCGATGGCGGCCGGCACGAGCCTCAGGCCCACCTCGACATCGCCCGAGGAAATCGTCCGCGCCGTCCGCCGGGGACGGCGCGCGTTGGTCGGCTCGCGCAGCTTCGCCTGCGACATCGTCGGCGGGACGTGGTGGGCCGTGACCGAGACGCGGCTGTCGAACGGGTGGATCTTGGTCGTCGCCCAGGACATCACCGCGCTCAAGCGCGCCGAAGCCCAACTCCGCGACGCGCACGACTCTGCCCTCGCCGAAGCCCGCACCGACGACCTCACGGGCGCGCCCAATCGGCGCCACGGGCTCCGGCGGGCGGAGGCCGCGTTCAAGGCGTTGCGCGCCGAGGGCTCCGGCCTGTCGCTCGCCCTGCTCGACGTCGACCACTTCAAGAGCATCAACGACGTCTACGGCCACGAGGCCGGCGACCGCGCGCTGGTGCATTTCGCCCGGCACATGATGGCGGCGGTCGGGCCGGAGGACCAGTTCAGCCGGCTCGGGGGCGACGAATTCCTGCTCGTGCGGCCCCGGACGGGGGCGGCCCGGCTCGACGCGGCCCTGGCCGGGATCCTGGCCGCCCTGCCGCCGGTGGACATCGATGGTTCGGCGGAGCGGCTGCGGCTGTCGATCAGCGTCGGGGTCGCGCAGTCGCGGCCCGACGAGTCCTGGCCGGCCCTGATGCACCGGGCCGACATGGCCCTCTACCGGGCCAAGGCCGGCGGGCGGGACCGGATCGCGCTGGCGGTCTGAAGCTCACTCGCGCGGCGGCGCGTTGAGCGCCTGCGCCGCACGGTCGATGCGGGCCGCGGCGGCATCGAGCGCGCCGGCCAGCGCCTCGGCCAGGGCGGCAGTGCGGGCGTCCTGTCCGGCCTCCTCGCCGCGCAGCCGGTCGTTCTCGGCTTCGAGAGCCGCGATCCGCCGCTCCGTCTCGCCCAGCTGGTCCGCGATGGTCAGGGCCGCCATGACGGTGATGCGGCCGTCGCCGATCTCGCCGAAGGCGCCGCGCAGCTCGCCGATCTTGGCGTCGAGCCGCGCCGCGAGGCCTGTGAGGTGCTCCTCTTCGCCGTCCGCGCAGGCCATGCGGTAGACCCGGCCGGCGATCTGCACGCTCACCTGTGCCATGGGGCGCCCCGCCTCACGCCGGCCCGGCCGAGGCGCCGGCCGCGAGCTCGGCCAGGATGTCCCGCACCGTGGCACCCGCCCGCTCCAGCCGGCCCGATACCTCGTCGGCCGCCCGGTCGAGCGCACGGGACCGCGCCAGGGCGGCATCGACCTCCAGGGCGAGCCGCGACCGGTCGTCCTGCAGGACGGCGAATTCAGCAACGGCGTCGGCGCGCGCGGCGTCCGCCTCGGCGCGCCGGGCCGCAGCGGCGTCGAGCGCGTCGAGCGCTCCGTTCAAGCGCTGGATGGCGCGCTGAAGACGGTCGGGCAGGTCCATGAGGCTCGGGTGGAGTGGATGAGCGCGTCACCCAACCCTGGCGAGGAACGGCCGTGAGGTCAAACGCGGGTTGGCCGTCGACGCCGGCCGGAGGCATGATGCGCCGGCAGTCCGGACGCATGCCGGCGCGGAACAGATCAGCAGAGGACCGTCGCCGGGATCCAGCCGGAGTGTCATCGCGCGCTTCAACCGATCGTAAACCATGAGGAGATCGCGTGCGTCCCGATCCGGGGGAGAGCTGGTGAAGGATATCAGGTCTTTTGGTGTGACCGGTACGGCCGGGAACCTCAATTCATATCGGTTTTGATCAGTCTGATCTCATTCATCCGTGTCATCCTGCATCGATCGTGCGGGTTTTCGCACTCGACGAGGTGCAGCATGACGGCTTCCTTCCATCGGCTTCTGGGCGACACGTCCGGTGCCACCTCCATCGAATATGGGCTGATCGCCGGCCTGATCGCCCTGGTGATCATCGCGAGCCTGACGAGCATCGGCACCAAGCTGAACACGAAGCTCGGCAGGATCGCGACCGGGCTGAGCTGAACGGGCGAGCGCGGGCCGATTCATGCCGACCGGGGAGGGTCATCGCCCACCACCACGTTGTCGATGAGCCGCGTGCGGCCGACCCGCGCCGCCAGCGACAGAAGGGCGCTGGCGTCGACCCGATCCAGTTCACGCAACGTGACGGGGTGGGCGACGCTGACGTAGTCGGTCTCGATGCGGGGCTCGGACGCGAGGGTCGCCAGCATGGCGCGGCGCAGGGCTTCGGCGTCGCGCTCGCCGCGGCCATGGAGCCGCAGCGCGCGGTCGAGCGCGCGGAACAGGACCGGCGCCGCGGCCCGGTCCTCCTCCGACAGGTAAACGTTCCGGCTCGACAGGGCGAGGCCGTCGAGCTCGCGAACCGTGTTTCCGACGACGACCTCCAGCGGCATGTCGAGGTCGCGCGCCATGCGGCGGATCACGGCGACCTGCTGGGCGTCCTTCTGGCCGAAATAGGCGCGGGTGGGCGTAACGATGTTGAACAGCTTGGCCACGACCGTGGCGACACCGGCGAAATGGCCGGGCCGGCGGGCGCCCTCCAGCGGCTCCGACACCGGGCCGACCTCGATGCGGCTCGCGTAGTCCGGCGGGTAGATCTCTGCGGGCTCCGGCGTGAAGACGAGGTCGACGCCCGCCGCCTCCAGCAGGGCGAGGTCGCGCGGCATGTCACGGGGATAGCGCGACAGGTCCTCGCCCGGCGCGAACTGCGTCGGGTTGACGAAGATCGACACCGCGACGGCGCCGCATTCGGCGCGGGCGCGCCGCACGAGGCTCATGTGCCCGGCGTGGAGGAACCCCATGGTGGGGACGAGGCCGAGGCGCGGGAAGGCGGCGCGCCCCGCGCGCAGATCGACGATCGTTCGGGCGACGCGCATCTCAGCCGATCCCGTCTAGCGCCCGCGCGAGCTCGCCCTCGTCCATGACGGAGCTCTGCGCTGCCGTCGGGAAGGCCCCCGCGCCGACATCTGCCACATAGGCCCTGAGCGCCGCCTCGATGGCCGCGTTGAGATCGGCATAGGGCTTGGCGTGGCGGGGCACCCGGCCGTCGCCGAGGCCGAGGAGGTCATGCCATACCTGCACCTGCCCGTCGCAGCCCGCGCCCGCGCCGATCCCGATGGTGGGCACGCGCAGGCGCGCCGACACGGCCGCGGCGAGCGGCGCCGGCACGAGTTCGAGCACGATCGCGAAGGCGCCGGCGCGCTCCAGGGCGAGCGCATCGTCGAGGAGCTGCCGGGCGGCTTCGGCGTCCCGGCCCTGCACCCGCAGGCCGATCTGGTGCTGCGCCTGCGGGGTGAAGCCGATGTGTCCCATCACGGGCACGCCGAGCGCCGTCAGCCGCGCCACGATGGGCACAAGCGCGGCCCCGCCTTCGAGTTTCACGGCACCGGCGCCGGCTTCGCCCATCAGCCGGCGGGCCGATGCGACGGCGTCGGCCTCGGTCGCATAGGTCAGGAATGGCAGGTCGGCCACCACCAGGGCGCGCTCGGTGCCGCGCACCGCGGCCGCCGCGTGGCGCACCATGTCGTCAAGCGTCACCGGCAGGGTCGTGGCGTGGCCCTGCACCACCATGCCGAGCGAGTCGCCCACGAGGAGCATCGGCACGCCGGCCCGCTCCGCGACACGCGCCGAAGGGTGGTCGTAGGCCGTCACCATGGCGATCCGCTCGCCGCGGTCCTTCATGCGCTGGAGATCGCGCAGGGTGACGCGCATGGCATCCTCCGCATGCCGCCCGGTGAGGCATGTCCTGCGCGGCTTTTAATCGCTGCGGGCGGCGGGGGGAAGCGGGGCGGCGGTCATGGGTGGGTTCGGCCCACCGAAAGGCTCGCCCCGCGAAGCGCGCCCTCGACGACGCCGCAAGCGGTCATCCCGTCCGGAGGTGACGCCCGGGAGCCGCCGTCGGTCGCCGCGGATATCGGCGATCGATCTCCCGATCCGGTTCTCCGATGGCAGGATTCGCTCCAGCCGTCGCACAGGCTCTTAACCACTCCCGCTCCATGATCGCGCGGCAAGGTGTGGAGCATCGGCACCGGATGGAACGATATCGACTCGAAAGGGGCGCCGACGCGGCCATGGCGCTCGACGTGTCGATCGTCATGCCATGCCTCGATGAGGCGACGTGCCTGCCCCACTGTATCGCCAACGCCCAGGCCGCGCTCGCCGAGATCGAAGCGCGTTTCGGCATCGCCGGCGAGATCGTCATCGCCGACAACGGCTCGACCGACGGCAGCCAGGACCTAGCCCGACGCCTGGGCGCCCGCCTCGTCGCGGTCCCGTCGCGCGGCTACGGCGCCGCGCTGATCGGGGGCTGCGCCGCCTCGCTCGGCCGCTACATCGTGATGGGCGACGCCGACGGCAGCTACGATTTCAGGGACGGAGTCGCCATGGTCGCGCGACTCATCGAGGGTGCCGACGTCTGCATGGGCTCGCGCTTCAGGGGCGGCATCGCGTCCGGCGCCATGCCGTGGAAGAATCGCCACATCGGTAACCCGCTGCTGACGGGCATCCTCAACCTGTTCTTCGGGGCGGGAGTCGAGGACGCCCATTGCGGGCTGCGCGCGATGACCCGCGACTGTTTCCACGACCTGGGCCTCAGCGGCGCCGGCATGGAATTCGCGAGCGAGATGGTCATCAAGGCGGCGCTCAAGCGCAAGCGGATCGACCAAGTGCCCGCTACCCTGTCGCGCGACCTGCGCGGGCGGGCACCGCACCTGCGCCCGTGGCGCGACGGGTGGCGGCACCTGCGCTACCTCCTCATGCTGAGCCCGACGTGGCTGTTCGGCGTGCCGGCCGGCCTCGCCATGGCGCTCGGCACGCTGATCCTCGCGGCCGCGGGCTGCGACGCGCTCGGCCTCGTGCACGGCTTCATGCCGTTCGGCGCGAGCTGGACGATTGTCGGCGGCTTCCTGCTCACCGTCGGGCACTTCGCCGCGCTGATGGCCGTGACCACGCATTTCTACGGCGTGCGGCGCGGCTATCGCCGGCTGCGGCCGTGGCTGGCCCGGATGCGCCACCTGCTCACGCTGGAGGGCGCCCTCGTCGCCGGCAGCGCGATGATGGCGGCCTCCCTCGCGGGTTTCGTGGTGATCGCCGTCGCGTGGTCGTCGCTCGATTTCGCGGCCCTCCCGTCGATCCTGCCGATCACGCTGGCTTCCGTGCTGGGGTCGGTCGGGCTGCAGACCGCGCTCGGCGGCTTCGTGCTCGCGATCATCGCCGACCACGACGTCCGCCTCGCGCCGACCGCCCCCGTGCCGGCCTTCGGGAGGATCCTGTGAGGCTCGACCGCCGATTGAGACCGCGAATCTGGGATACGGATTGGCTCGTCCTTCGGGGCCTGTCGCGGCTCGTGGCGGACCAGGTGGAGCGTTACGTGCCGCGGGGGGCGCGACTGGTCGACCTCGGCTGCGGCGCGATGCCCTATCGCCCCATCATGGACCGGTTCGGGATCCGATATCTCGGCGCCGACCTCGACGCCGGTGCCGACCTCGTCATCGATCGCCAGGGGCGCGTGGCGCTCGACGCCGGGAGTTGCGACGCCATCCTGTCGGTCCAGGTGCTGGAGCACGTCGCCGATCTCGACGCCTACTGCGCCGAGATCCGGCGCCTGCTTCAGGACGACGGCACGCTGCTGCTGTCGACGCACGGCAGTTGGCTCTTCCACCCGCATCCGGAAGATCACCGGCGCTGGACGCGCACCGGCCTCATCGTCGACTTGGCCCAGCGCGGTCTCACCGTCCAGGAGCTGCAGCCGGTGATCGGACCCCTCGCGACGACGACGCTCATCCGGCTGACGGGCTTCGCCTTCGCCTTGCGCCAGTTGCCCGTGGCCGGCCGCCTGCTCGCCGGCCTGCTGGCGATCGGCATGAACCTGCGCGCCATCATCGAGGAAGCGATCACACCGGCCTCGATCCGCCTCGACAACGCATGCGTGTACTTGGTGCGCGCCCGCAAGGCGCCGGCATGATCCCGCGCTGCCTTCGCGACTATGCGCTGGTGTCCGGCTTCTGCCTGCTGCTCAACAATACCGTCCTGATCGTCATGGGTCGGGCAGGCGCTCCCCTGTCGGCGTCGATCGCGCTCTCCTTCGCTATCGTGGTCGTGGTCGGCTACGGGCTGCACGGTCGGGTCAGCTTCCGCGGCTCCCTCGATCTGCGCGGCTTCGCGCGCTACGCCTTCGCCATGTCGGCCAATATCCCCCTCGCGTTCGCCGCGTTCTGGCTGTGGCGCGATCTCGCCGGTCTCCGCGTCGAGCTCGCCGCACCCTTGGCCACCGGCTGCACGACCGCGATCAACTTCGCGCTGTGCCGCTTCGCCGTGTTCGGCCGAAGGCGAGCGTCGGCCGGACCTTCACGGCCCAAGCGACCGGTGCACCCTTGACCCGAATCGACGCGCTGGCCCTCCAACCGCTGCTCGGGCGCCATCTGGCGATGTACCGGACCAAGGTCCCGTACTACCAGGTCACGATGCTCAACACGCTGCTCGACGTCTGGGCGGGGCCGCATTCGCGAATCCTCGACGTCGGCGGGGGGACGGGCGTGATCGCGCAGGCCGTCAAGGAGCTGTTCCCGGTCGAGCGCGTCGAGGCGGTCGATCTGGTCGACCGGTTCTGCCCCGGCCTGTCCATCCCGGTCGGGCGCTTCGACGGACGGACGCTGCCCTACGCGGACGCGAGTTTCGACGCGGCGATGCTCAACAACGTCCTGCACCACGTGCCCGTCGCGGAGCGCGTCGACCTCCTGCGCGAGATCCGCCGCGTCGTTCGGGGCGCGCTCTACATCAAGGACCATGAGCAGCGCGGCCTCGCCGATGCGGCCCGCCTCGCCGCGCTCGATGCGATCGGCAACATCCCGTTCGGCGGCATGGTGTGGGCGCGCTATCTCACCCGCGCCGAATGGGAAGCGCTGGCCGCCGCCGCGGGATACGGCATCGCGGCCCGCGCCGATGGGTGCTACCGCTCCGGGATCTTCGCGGCGTTGTTCCCCAACCGGCTCGAGACGACGATGCGCCTCGAGCCGATCTGACGCCGTTGAAGCTCCTCGTCGTCAGCCATTTCTATGCGGCCCATGGCGGCGGCATCGAGCGGGTCGCGGCGCAGCTCGGCCGCGCGCTGGGGCGCGCCGGCCACGACGTCGTCTGGGCGGCGAGCGACGCCGATGTTCTGCCCGGCGACCTCGCGTCGCTGCCGCTGCGCTGCGTCGATCCCGCGGAGCGCCTGACGGGGCTGCCGATGCCGATCCCCGGACCGCGGGCCATCGGAGCGCTCGCGCGCGCCGTGCGGTCGAGCGACGCCGTCATTGTGCACGATGCGCTCTACGTCACGTCGATCGCCGCCCTGCTGCTCGCCAAGGCCGCCGGCAAGCCCGTCGTCCTGATCCAGCACATCGCCGGCATCGCCTTCGCCAGCCGTGCGCTGCGCGGCCTGATGCGATGCGCCAACCTCGTCGTGACGCGGCCGATGCTCGCGTCCGCCGACCGGCTCGTCTTCATCAGCGATGAGGTGCGCCGCGAGCTGATCGGCGAGCCCGCGCGGCGCCGGTGCCGACTGCTCTTCAACGGCGTCGATGGGGACATCTTCCATCGCGCGGGCACGGTGGATCGCGCGGCGACGCGCTCGGCGTTCCGGCTCCCGCCCGAGGCCGGGCTCGCGGTCTTCGTCGGCCGCTTCGTCGAGAAGAAGGGTCTCGCCGTCCTGCGCGCCCTGGCCGCGCGGCGGCCGGGGCTGCATCTCGCCCTGGTCGGCAACGGGCCGATCCGGCCGGAACGCTGGGGCCTCCCCAACGTGCACGTGTTGGGCGTGCAGCCGCAGGAGCGCGTCGCCGCGCTCTACCGGGCCGCCGACCTCCTGTTGTTGCCGAGCGTCGGCGAAGGCTTCCCGCTGGTCGTGCAGGAGGCGATGGCCTGCGGCCTGCCCGTGGTCTGCGGCGAGGCCAGCGCGCGGGCGGACCCCGACGCGGCGGCATTTCTGCACGGTGTGACGCTCGACTTGGCGGACCCCGAGGGCTCGGCGACGCGTTGCGCTGAGGCGATCGATGGACTGTCGGGCGGCGCGGTCGATCTCGCGCGGATGGCCGCCTACGCGGCGGGCCGCTACTCCTGGCCCGCGATGGCGCAGGGCGTCATCGCCGATCTTTCAGCGTCCGCCGAGCCGTTCGACCCCGCAGCCGGCCGCGCCGAGCTCAGCTAACAGGCGGTCGAATCGTGCCCCGGCCGCGCCGCTCGGCGCCGTCCCGAAATAGCTGTCGACCGGCGCGAACAGCTCGTCCGTCGGCATCGCGACGCGGACGCCGCGGCGGCAGATGGCCGCCATCAGCCCGTCGTCGACCTCGTCGCCCAGCAGGCGGATCGGACGGTTTGACAGATCTGGACCGTTGATCACGAGGTCCTTCGCGAAGGGGGCGTCGTCCCGCCCGATGATCGCGTAATCGCTGCCGCTCGCGCGGATGCGGGCGTCGATCACGGCGAAGGGCGCGTAGAACGCATGGGCCATCGCGGCCTGGAGCGGCAAGACGACGGCGAGGCTGGCGACCGTGGTCCGCACGAGGAGCGGACGCAGGCCTGCATCGCGCCGCGACGACCGCCGCCAGCCTTCGACCGCCAGCAGGATCGCCGGGCCGAGCACGCCGTGCAGGTAGCGATAGCCGAACCCATGCCCCTGGTAGGGCAGGATGACCGCCATGACGACGATCGGCAGGCCGACGCTGGCGGCGAGCCCCAGCGTCGGCCGCTCGCGCCACGCCAGGGCGATCCCGGCCGCCATCAGGGGCAGCAGCAGGACCGGTTGCCAAGCCGCGAAGCGGAGCCGGTTGCCGCTCATGTCGGCCCATCGCGTGGGGTCGCCGTGAGCCAGCACGTCGACGAGACGGGTCAGGTAATCCGTACCCGTCGGCGGCGTCTGCGAGGCCGGCCCGACGACGAGGGTGCGGATCAGCATCGGCCAAGCCAACCAGGCGGCCGAGATCGCGGCATAGCCGAAGCCGTAGAGCGCGAGGCGCGCCCAGGTGCGGTCACGGACGAGCCCGACGACGAAGGGCAGGGCGAACAACGGGTGGAACAAGGGCTGGTGCAGGCCCGTGGCCACCAGCGCGACGGCGAGCGCCCCGAGATCCGCCGCGGGCCGGCGCATGAGGAACAGCCAAAGCCAGAGCAGGTCGAGGGTCAGGTGCGCCGGCATGGCGTAGGACGTCATGCCGGCGAACAGCACCTGTCCCGAGCCGAGATACAGGATTGCGGCGACGACGGCCGGCTCGCGCTCCTCCGGCCACAGGCGACGCGCGCAGTTCCAGAGCAACGGCAGGCCGAGCCCCGCCATCAGCGGCCCGGTCAGTGCCGGGTCGGCGACGAGCCCGACGAGCGAGCGCAATGCCGCGTTCATCGGCAGGTAGCCGGAGACCCAGGCGACCGGGTGGGTGACCGGCAGCATGAACAGCGTATTGAGCGCGTCGGCATGCGCCTGCCACAGCGCGGGCAAGGGCTGCGCCAACAGGCCGCCCGCGAAGACGTGCGCGTCGAAGACCGCCATCTGCTCGTCCCGGCTCATGTCATAGGCGACGAGGATCCATCGATGGCCGGCGACGCAGAATCCGAACACGCCCGCTCCCATGGCCCACGGTGCCCAGGATGCGAGATCCAGCAC
>CAXTFP010000011.1:0-3448 GCA_964243135.1 uncultured Lichenihabitans sp. | reverse complement strand
GGGCAGGCGCAGGAAGGCCGCCACCAGCAACGCCAGATCGCAGAGGAGGAGCCACCTGTCCTGTCGATACAGGAACACGGTCGATAGATCGCTCCATGTCGGACACAGCGCCGGGATTCCGAACGCGGCGAAGCACAGCGCCGCCGCCATGGCGATGCTGCGGGAGAACGGAAGACGTGACAGGAGCGGGAGTGCTCCGTGCTGTCGAGAGATCGGCGCGGACGGTTCGAGGGCGTCTTGCATGACGCGACCCTGTGGACCGTCCGTTAATTTTCAACGTCGGCCGCAGATGGGTCGAGGCCTCGGTGAACGCTGACGAGGCCGTGCGTGTCGCATGGCGTCGCGCGCCATGGCCCGCCGCGTCCCTCCCTCGCCTTTCATCGGGCGGCGCGCTAGTTTCGCCGCCGATCAGGCAGCAAACCGGGAGCAAGCCAGCATGACCGTCAAGGTCGCCATCAACGGGTTCGGCCGGATCGGCCGCAACATCCTGCGCGCCATCATCGAGTCGGGGCGCGACGATATCGAGGTCGTGAGCATCAACGACCTCGGCCCGGTCGAGACCAACGCCCACCTCCTGCGCTTCGACAGCGTGCACGGCCGCTTCCCGCACGAGGTGAAGGTCGAGGGCGACACGATCGACGTGGGCCGCGGGCCGATCCGGGTCACGGCCATCAAGGACCCAGCGATGCTGCCGCACGGCGAGCTCGGCGTCGACATCGCCATGGAATGCACCGGCATCTTCACCGCAAAGGACAAGGCCGCGGCCCACCTCAAGGCGGGCGCCAAGCGCGTGCTGGTGTCGGCCCCCTCGGACGGCGCCGACCTGACGGTGGTGTACGGCGTGAACCACGACCGGCTGTCGTCCGACCACCTCGTCGTGTCGAACGGCTCCTGCACCACCAACTGCCTCGCGCCCGTCGCCAAGGTGCTCAACGACACGATCGGCATCGAGCACGGCTTCATGACGACGATCCACTCCTACACGGGCGATCAGCCCACGCTCGACACGATGCACAAGGACCTGTACCGCGCCCGCGCCGCGGCCCTGTCGTCCATCCCGACCTCGACGGGCGCCGCCAAGGCGATCGGCCTCGTGCTGCCGGAGCTCAAGGGCAAGCTCGACGGCTCGGCCATCCGGGTGCCAACGCCCAACGTGTCGCTGGTCGACCTCAAGGTGAAGGTGAAGCGCCCCACCACCGTGGACGAGATCAACGGCGCGATGCGGCGGGCGGCCTCGCAGGAGCTGAAGGGCGTTCTCGGCTTCACCGACCTGCCCAACGTGTCGTCGGACTTCAACCACGACCCGCATTCGTCGATCTTCCACACCGACCAGACCAAGGTGATCGACGGCGACTTCGTGCGCGTGATGTCCTGGTACGACAACGAATGGGGCTTCTCGAACCGCATGGCCGACACGGCCGTGGCGATGGCCAAGCTGATCTGAAGCGGAGCGAGGGCCCTCACGCTGCAGCGTCGAGGGCCCTCCGCAGCGCATCGTTCAACCGAGTCTCCCATCCGGGCCCGCCGGCCCGGAACCTGTCCAGGAGGTCCCGGTCGATCGCGACCGGGGCATGGTCCTCGCCCCCCGGCGCCAGCTCGTCAGATTCCAGCAGAGTCCCGGCGAGAGCGGAAAACAGGACGTGGAACGGACGGGCCTGGGCTAAGTCGTCCTGCGTCCACTCCGGATTCTTGAAGACGGCGTCGAGGCCCGCCCGGGTGTAGCCTGGGTCGCCGCTCACGCCGATCTCCTTTCCCTGCTGCTGCCCCGTCGAAGGCTGATGAGACAGTGCGTCCGCGACGCCGTCCCACCGGCGCTTGAGAGGGGTCTGGCCGCGTGCGATGGGTGTCCCGGATAGTCGGCCATCCCTGAAAGCAACACACGATGACCCAGTTCCGCACCCTCGACGACGCCTCCCTCGCGGGCCGGCGCGTGCTCGTCCGCGTCGACCTCAACGTGCCGACCGAGAACGGACGGGTCACGGACCGCACCCGCATCGCCCGGGTGCTGCCCACCATCCGCGAGATCTCGGAGAAGGGCGGCCGCGCCGTGCTGCTGGCCCACTTCGGCCGCCCTAAGGGCGGGCCGGACGAGGCGAACTCGCTGCGGCCCGTCGCCCTCGCGCTCGCCGAGGAGCTGGGCCGCCCCGTGCCCTTCGTGCCCGCCACGGTGGGCGACATCGTGCATTCGGCCATCGGCGCCATGAAGGACGGCGACGTCGTCCTGCTGGAGAACACGCGCTTCCACCCCGGGGAGGAGAAGAACGAGGCGGCCTTCGTCGAGCAGTTGGCGGCGCTGGGCGACGTCTTCGTCAACGACGCCTTCTCGGCCGCCCATCGCGCCCATGCCTCGACGGAGGGACTGGCGCGCCGCCTGCCGTCCCACGCCGGCCGCACGATGCAGGCGGAGCTCGCGGCGCTCGCCCGCGCGCTGGAACTGCCGGAGCGGCCCGTGGTGGCCATCGTGGGCGGCGCCAAGGTGTCGACCAAGCTCGAACTGCTCGGCAACCTCGTGAAGCGCGTCGACCACCTCGTGATCGGCGGCGGCATGGCCAACACCTTTCTGGCCGCGCAGGGCAAGGCCGTGGGCCGGTCGCTGCACGAGCGCGACCTGCTCGACACGGCGCGCGCCGTCCTGGCGGATGCCGGCACCTGCGAGATCGTGCTGCCGGTCGACGCCGTCGTGGCATCCGAGTTCCGGGCCCACGCGCCCTCGCGCACCGTGTCGGTCGACGCGGTAGGGCCCGACGACATGATCCTCGACGTCGGCCCGGCCTCGGTCGCCAAGGTCAAGGCGGTGCTGGAGGGGGCGAAGACGCTGGTGTGGAACGGCCCCTTCGGGGCCTTCGAGATGCAGCCCTTCGACGCGGGCACGATGGCGGTCGCCCAGGAGGCTGCGGCCCTGACGCTCGCGGGCCGGCTCGTGTCGGTGGCGGGTGGCGGCGACACGGTGGCGGCGCTGAACGCGGCCGGTGTCGCCGACGGCCTCACCTACGTGTCGACGGCGGGGGGCGCTTTCCTGGAATGGCTGGAAGGCAAGGTGCGGCCGGGCGGCGAAGGGCTGCGGATGTAAAGGCGAGAGCGTGTGTAGGTCAGTGTTTTACGGTGCAAGACAAGAAACTTCCGAGTACTGATCTTTGATTCGGTTTCAAAAGGCCGAGGGCCTTTGGAAACCGTTGGGAGTCAGCCCGGATCGAAACGGATCAGGCTTCCGGCACGGCCGACGAGTCGCCGACGTTAACCGTCCGTCGCGGCCCCGTCGGGCAATGTGGACGCCGCGACCTCCTCGCGCGTTGCCCAGGCCATGACCGACACACCTCCCGAAGCCGACGTCCCCGCCACCCTGCGCAAGGCGCGCCCCGAACACGCGCGGCTCGCCGCCGCCATCCAGGCCCACGACGTCGCCTACCACCGCGACGACGCCCCGACCGTGTCGGACGCGGCCTACGAC
>CAXTFP010000010.1:0-15361 GCA_964243135.1 uncultured Lichenihabitans sp. | reverse complement strand
CCTGACGAGTCAGGGGTGAGTTTGCACCATCACACCGCGGGACGGAACACCTAGAGCCGGTGGCGCAATGCGGCTGGAGAATGAGCGGGCGCACCGAAACCACAAAGGCAACTTACCCCCGACAAACAACTATGTGCCTACCCACGCGTCAGCAAATCAAGTTGGTTGCGTGCCTCCGTAACCACCATTCCCAACACAGAGCCACACCGAACCCCGCAGCAGAAACAGGCCGCGGGGATGAAGGCGCGTCGACAACAGGTGACTCGGACCAGCGAAGCCGCAGTCGGCCAGGGCCTGGACAGGCACCGGATGCCTCACTACGGTCCGCCGCCCGGCCCATCGGGGCCGCTCCTCACAACGGATGTGAACCCACTATGCGAGCCGAACCCCTAGCGCTCGTCGAGCAGATCAAGCAGTCCGTGGGACTGCTGAGGAGGCATCTTTGACGTCGACACAGCGACGCGACGCCTAGCCGAACTCAACGCCAAATCCGAGGACCCGACCCTCTGGAGCGACGCCGCCGCGGCCCAGAAGGTGATGCGGGAACGGACCGAGCTCGAAGACAGGCTCGGGGCCGTGACGCGCTTCGACCGCGACCTCGATGACGCCATCACCCTCGTCGACCTCGCCGAAGCCGAGGACGATGCCGAGGTCGAGCGCGAGGCCATCGGTCAGCTCAAGGCCCTCAAGCTCGATGCCGAGCGCCGGCAGATCGAGGCGCTGCTGTCGGGCGAGGCCGACGGCAACGACGCCTACATCGAGGTGCATTCCGGCGCGGGCGGCACCGAGTCCCAGGATTGGGCCCGCATGCTGTTCCGCATGTACGCCCGCTGGGCCGAACGGCGGAAGTTCAAGGTCGAGATCATCGAGGAGAGCGCCGGGGACGAGGCCGGCATCAAGTCTGCCACCATCCTGGTCAAGGGCCACAACGCCTACGGCTGGGCCAAGACCGAGTCGGGCGTGCACCGGCTCGTGCGCATTTCGCCCTTCGACAGCAACGCCCGCCGCCACACGAGCTTCGCGTCCGCCTGGGTGTATCCCATGGTCGACGACAGGATCGAGATCGACGTCAAGGAATCCGACTGCCGCATCGACACCTACCGCTCATCGGGCGCCGGTGGGCAGCACGTCAACACGACCGACTCCGCCGTGCGGATCACCCACGTCCCGTCCGGCGTCGTGGTGGCCTGTCAGAACGAGCGCTCGCAGCACAAGAACCGCGCCACGGCCTGGAACATGCTGCGCGCCCGGCTCTACGAGATCGAGCTGGAAAGGCAGGAGGCCAAGGCCAATGCCGACGCCGCCTCGAAGACCGACGTCGGTTGGGGCCACCAGATCCGCTCCTACGTGCTCCAGCCCTATCAGCTCGTGAAGGATCTGCGCACCGGGCGGACCTCCGGAACGCCCGACGAGGTGCTGGACGGCGACCTCGACGGCTTCATGGAAGCCGCCCTGGCCCAGCGGCTGTCGGGACGCACCGTGGACGTCGAGGACGTCGACTGACGCTCGTCGGCATGAGCGACGGAGGAGGGCGGCGGACCGAGGGTTCGCCGCCCTTCTTCGTCATCGCCTTGATCTATTGCGCAGCCGCCGTGAGCGCGTGGCCGGCGCTGTCGGTGGACAGGGGCGGGTGCGACGCCCAAGGCGAGGGCTGGCGCCCGCGCGCTTCCCCGCGCGCGAACAGCCCCTGCATGTAGTCCGTGCCGAACTGTTCGGCGGCGTCGCCGGTCGTGGGCGGCTCGGGCGCGTCGGCGTCGATGAAGGCGATGTGGTAGCCGATGCCGCGGGAGGCCGCATAGGCGTAGGAGCTCAGCACGTTGTTGCGCCCCTCGCGCTTCAGGATCGTCTGCAGCCCGCGCGCCGCGACCGCCACGGTGTTGTCGTCGATCACCTTGAAGGACGGGTCGATCTTGTTGTTGACCAGGATGTAGAGGTCCTTGATCGGGCTCGGCCCCGACGCTTTCCCGCCGTAGATGACCTCGTCCGGCGCCACGTAGACCTGCCGGACCGCGGCGCCGTCGACGTGCATCTCCTTGAAGGCGTGCCCGCCGCTCTCGACGTCGATGAGCCGGGGCGGAAACAGCGCCGGAACGGAGGCCGACGCCGCGAGAACCTGGCGGAACAGTGGCAGGGCGTTGGGCGAGCGCGAATCCGCGATGGCGCCCATGTTCCAGACCACGGACCGCTGCTGGTCGAGGTTGGTGGTGACGACGATGAGCCTGCGCCCGCGGCGGTGTTCCGCCGCCACGGCGACGAGCACGCCCTGGTCGATGTAGCGGGCGATGAACCTGCCGAGCTTGTCGCTGTCCACGAGGGCGTTGCCGACGAGGGCGTTGAAGATGCTCGCGTCCTTGACGAGAGCCGAAGCGTAGCCGCTGGTGTAGAGATCCTCCAGCGTCGCGTCGTATTGCGGGCCGAGGAAGGCGAAGGGCGCCATCAGGGCGCCGGTGCTGACGCCCGACACGACCGTGAACTGCGGGCGCTGGTGGGCCTCGCTCAAGCCCTTGAGGAAGCCCGCCCCGAAGGCGCCGTCCGCCCCGCCGCTCGACAGGGCCAGGAAGCTCACCGGCTCGTGGCGCGCCTGGGCCTGCGCGGCGACATCCCGCCGGAACCGGTCGAACACGAAGGCCGGGGCATCGGCGTAGAAGCGCACGTCGGCCGGCATGCCGGGCACGTCCGCCGCTTCGGCCTCGGCCAGGGTGTAGGGGAGGCGCGCCTCCGTGGAGGCGCATCCTCCGAGCCCCAGGGCGAGAGCCGCGAAGCCGGCGAGCAACGCCCGCTGTGATGTCGACATCGATGATGAACCCCGGTGACGCTCCGGCCCTCCGTCGGGACGGAGGATCGAACGGCCCTGATTATGCCTCACGGAGGAAAGTTCCACCAGGACCGCCAGTTCCTGTCCGGCACGTGATTGTGGGCCTGTGTGACATTCCTGCGGCGCTCCTGCCGCGCCGTCACGGCGCGTCGAGCGCCGCGAGGTGTTCGGCGCCGGCGAGGAAGCGCATGGGGTCGACCGGCTCGCCGTCGATGCGCACCTCGTAGTGGAGGTGCGGCCCCGTCGCGCGCCCCGTCGCCCCGACGGCGCCGAGCACGGTGCCGCGCCCCACGGGCTGCCCTTCGGAGACCGCGATCGCGCCCATGTGGGCGTAGCGCGTCATCACCCCGTTGCCGTGGTCGACCTCGACCATGTTGCCGTAGCCGCCCGCCGTGCCGGCGAAGGCGACCCGGCCGGCACCCGTCGACCGGATGTCGGTGCCGTAGCCCTCGCGCAGGTCGACCCCGGTGTGCAGCGCCGGGCGTCCCAGGAAGGGGTCCAGCCGCGCCCCGAAGGGCGACGTCACCTCCTGCCGGCCCGTCAGGGGAGCGGCGAGCGGCAGGCGCTCGACGGCGCCGCAGAGCTGGGCCGCCGAGGCCGCGGCGGCGCGCAGCTCCGCCACGGCGCGGCCGAAGGCGCCGTCCGGCCCCTCAGGCAGGGGCACGAAGGGGCCGCCGAGCCCGGACGGGCCCGGTCCCTTCGTCAGGTAGCGTTCGGGCGACAGGCCTGCCTCCTCGATGACGCTGCGAAACCGCGCGACCCGCCGCCGGGCCACGGCGCCGATCCGCGACAGTTCCGTCGCCTGATCCCGCTCGATCCCGTTCAGCGCCATCTCCACGGCGCTCAGGCGGTCCCCCACGGGCAGGTTGGCGTCGTCGAGCAGCGAGGCGTGGTCCTCCGGATGCGGCCTGGAGGGTCCTCCGGCCGGCGGCTCCGTCATCGGACGCGGCTTGTCGGGCGCCGCGTAGCCGAGAGCCCCCGGCGGGGCCGCCGGGATCCGGCCGGTGATCTCGGTCGGCAGTGACGACGCCTGGAGGCGGGGCCTGGCCCCCGCCAGTTCGGCCACGGTGGCGGCATGGGATTCGAGCTTGGCCTGGCGCGCGAAGAGGTCGTGGACACGGGTGTCGAGCTTGGCCTGCTCGGCGCGGCCGCGCTCGGACTGGCGTTCCAGGTCCTGCCGCAGCCCCTCGATGCGGTCCTCGTAGGCGTACTGGAGGGCGCCCTGGCGCTGCATCAGGGCCGCGACGAGGTCGTCGTGGACCGCGAGGTAGAGCGTGCTCCCGAGGCCGGCCAGGAAGAGCAGCGGCACCACCACGGCGGCGAGGTGCACGACGACCGAGCGGACCGCGATCGTGCGCATGCGTGAGCCGCGCGACACCGTCAGGAAGTAGTGCGAGCGGGGCAGGGGCTCGGGCACAGTGACGCTTTGGCCTGCCATCTCGGATCACCTCGGCGCACCGCGCCCCTCGGGCGCCTTCGATGCCCCGAGATAATGCGAACACGGTTAACGAAGACTCACGTCAGCGCCTTCACGGCCGCCAGCACGGCCTCGGCATGGCCCTTCACCGACACCTTGGGCCAGATCTCGGCGACGCGGCCGTCTCGGCCGATCAGGAACGTGGTGCGCTCCACGCCCATGTATTTGCGGCCGTACATGGATTTCTCCTGCCACACGCCGTAGGCCTGGCACGCCTCCTTGGTCTCGTCGGCAGCCAGCGCGAGGTCGAGCCCGTGCTTGGCCTTTAAGGCGCCGTGGCTGCGGACCGAGTCGGGCGACACGCCCAGGATCTCGGCGCCAGCGTCGCGAAAGGCCGGCATGAGAGCGTTGAAGTCGGCCGCCTCGCGCGTGCAACCGCTGGTGTCGTCCTTGGGATAGAAGTACAGCACGAGGGCCTTGCCGGCATAGTCGGCTAGCGTGAGCTCGCCGTCGCCGTCCCGCGGCAGTCGAAAGGCCGGAGCGGGTTCGCCGGTCTGCAGAGGTTCGGCCATGACGTCTTCCTTTCGTCCCATTGGGGGCCGATGGCTTGAGCCGGTCGCTCGCCACCGCCCTGTCGGCGCGCGACCGGGACGGTGGTGGCAAGCAGCCGTCCCGTCAATCCGGGGAGCGTGACGGCTTGGTGGTGATGCACGACTCTTCGGCCGACGGGACTGCGCCGGAGGGCCCACAGCCCGACGACGCCGATCCGGAGGCGTGCATGCGCCATCTCCTGCGCCGCCCGCCGCGCCGCCGCACGGGGATCCGCCGCGCCGCGCTGGCCGCCACGGCCTTCGGGGCGAGCCTCCTTTTTCTCCTCTGCGCGGCCGTCGCGGTGCTGTTCCTCGAACTGCGCCAGGGGCCGATCGCCTTCGACCTGAAGCCTCAGATCGTGGCGGCACTCGACGCCCGCGTCGGCCACGGCTACCGGTTCGACCTCGCGGGCACCGCCATCGAGGCCACCGACCACGGCCCGGCCCTGACCATCCGCAGCCTGTCCGTGTCGGACGCCTCGGCGCGGCCGATCGTGTCGGCCCCGAGCGCCGCCATCGCGGTCGACCCCCTGGCGTTGATGGTCGGCCGGATCGCGCCGACGCGGCTCGACATCCACGACGTCGACCTGCGCCTCGTCATCCGGCCGGACGGGCAGGTGGCGGTCTCGGCCGGGTCGGACGAGGCCGCCGTGCCGCTGACGAGCGCGCTGACGGGCGAGCCCGCGCGGGCGCCGCCGGAGGGCACGGTGCCGTCCCCTCCCGCCGGGGACGAGACGGCCTCGACGCGGCCTCGCCCCGCCAACGCGGCCCTGCGGGCGCTGTCCGCCACGATGCGCACGCTGGTCGAGGCCGCCACGGCGCCCGACAGCGCCTTCAACGCGCTCGAACGGGTCAACGTCACGGGGCGCCTGGTGCTCGACGACCGCGCCCACGGCACCGCGACCGTGTTCAACAGCGCCGTGCTCGGCTTCGTGCGCGGCGCCGACGGCGGCCCCGTGCTTACCGTGTCGGCCGATGGTCCCGCGGGCCGCTGGACGCTGTCGGCGCGCGCCCTGGCCCAGGCGGACGGCAGCAGGCTCCTCTCGGTCGAAGCCTCCGACCTGTCGCTCGACGAGATCACGCTCGCGGGCGGGACGCGCAGCCTCGGCTTCGACTTCGACATGCCGGTCTCGGCCCGCCTCGCCGTCCGCGTGGCGGCCGACGGCGACATCGCCTCGGCGGCCGGGACGTTCACGCTCGGGGCCGGCTACTTCAAGCTCGACGACCCCGACCACGAACCCCTGCTGATCGACGCCGTCGCGGGCGGCTTCCACCTCGACCGCGCGACGGACGGCGTGGTCATCGACCGCACCGAGCTGCACGCCGGCAATTCCGACTTCGTCCTCACGGGCCACATCGATCTGCCGCGCGCGCCGGGCGAGCCCTGGGCCGCCAAGCTCGACGCCTCGGGCACCTTCGGGGCCGAGCGGCCCGGGGAAAAGCCGATCCGCATCGCGCGCGCCGGCATCGGCTTCCGGGTCCTGCCGGCCGAGCGGCGCTTCGTGCTCGACGGCGCCGAGATCAGCGGGCCGGAGGTGGATGCGGCGGCCGCGGCCGACATCCGCAATGGGCCGGACGGCCTGCACGCCCATTCCATCACCACCGTGCGGCACATGCCGGCCCAGACCCTGGTGCGCCTGTGGCCGAGCTTCGCCGCGGCGCCCGTCCGGGCCTGGCTGCTCGCCAACGTGAAGGGCGGGACCGTCGAGAACGGCACCGCCACGACCGACCTCGACGACGCCGACTTCGCCCTGATGAAGGCCGAGAAGTCCGTCGCCGACGGCCACCTGCGCATCGACTTCGGCGTGTCGAACGTCCAGCTCGCCTTCATGGCCGGCGTGCCGCCCCTGGTCGACCTCGCGGCCACGGGGACCGTGACGGGCCGCACCTTCGACATGGCGGTGCAGCACGGCGCCATGGAGGTGGCGCCCGGCCGCAAGCTGACCCTGGCGGACGGGACCTTTCGCATCCCGGACAACGACCCCAAGCCTATGCCGGCCAACGTCGAGGCGCATGTCACCGGCGGCGTCGAAACGCTGGCGGAGCTGCTGTCGCGCGACGCCCTGAAGCCCTACGCCGGCCTGCCGACCGAGGGGGCCGCGGTGCACGGGCAGATCGACGGCCGCCTGACCGTGGGCTTCAAGATCGGCAAGGACGTGCCGGCCGACAGCACCACGATCGCGGCCACCGCCACGGCGACCAACTTCGCGATCGACAAGCTGATCGGCAAGGAGGGGCTCACGGACGCCACGATCAAGTTGGATGTCGACAGAGCCGGGCTGCGCGCCAAGGGCGACGGCCGCCTCTACGGGGCGCCGACCACCATCGAATTGCACAAGCCCCAGTCCGGCCCCGGGGAGGCGGTGATCGCCGCCGTGCTCGACGACGCGGCGCGGGCCAGGGCCGGCATGGCGTCGGCAAGCCTCAAGGGGCTGGTCGCGGCGCGGGTCACGGCGCCGCTCGGTGGGGGCGAGAGGACCAGGGCCGCTGTCGAGCTCGACTTCGCCAAGGCCGATATCGGGGGCGTGGTGCCGGGCTTCTCCAAGCCGTCGGGGCGGCCGGCCCGCGCCACCCTGACGGTGCTCCAGCGTGACAACGGCACGACGCTCGACAACGTCGCCTTCGACGGTGGCGGGGCGACCCTGCACGGCACGGTCGAACTCGACCGCGACGGCGGCTTCGCGTCCGCCAGATTCGCTCAGGTGAAGCTGTCGCCCGGCGACGACATCCGCGTCGAGGCGCAGCAGAGCGGCGACGGGCTCAAGGTGTCGGCGCGCGGGGTCAACCTCGACGCCCGGCCCTTCCTGAAGTGGCTCTCGGCCCCGAGCCCGGCCGGCGGCGGGCCGGATCCGGCCGCCAAGGGCGCGCTCGACCTCGACCTGCGCACCAACATCCTCACGGGGCAAACCAGCCAGGCGGTGACGGGGGCGGAACTCCACCTGTCGCGCCGGGGCGGACAGGTGAAGCGGCTGACGCTGGACGGGCGCCTCGGGCGGCAGCCGCTCACCGTCACCACGTCGCAGATCGACAACGCGCCGCATTTCCTGGTCCACGCCGGCGACGCGGGCGCGGGCCTGCTCTTCATGGACCTCTACAAGCGGATGGCGGGGGGGCGGCTCGACGCCAACCTCGTGATGGCGGGGCAGCGCCTCGACGGCTACGCGACCGTGCACGACTTCACGGTCCGTGAGGATCCGGCCATCCGCAAGCTCGCCGTCGAGGGGCTGGAAAGCCGGAAGCGCGGCAATGCCGACGCCGTCGCGGAGGGCCAGGGCGGGGGCATCGACATGTCCACCACTTCGTTCCGCAAGCTCGAAGTCTACTTCACCAAGAGCGGCAACACCGTCGAGATCCGGGACGGCTCGATGTTCGGCCCGACGCTCGGCGCCACGGTAGCCGGAACCGTCGACTTCAGCCGCGATCAGGTGAAGCTCGCCGGCACCTTCGTGCCGCTGTTCGGCGTCAACAACCTGTTCTCGCAGCTACCGGTGCTCGGGCCGCTGCTCGGCGGCGGCCGGCACGAGGGGCTCGTCGGCCTGAGCTACCGCATCACAGGCTCGGCCAGCGATCCGGTGCTCAACGTCAACCCGCTGTCCGTTCTGGCGCCGGGCTTCCTGCGGCAGATCTTCGGGGCCTTCGAGGCTTCCGCGCAGGGGCCTCATCCGGCCGATGCCGCCGCGGGCGAACTGCCGAGGCTCGACCAGGAGTGAACCGCCGGCCCGGGCGCGGAGGGCCCTCGCGCTGATCGTCACCATTCGCCACGGGACGGTCAGCTCGACACGAGTTCCGGAAACCCTCTCCCTCAACCGTGGAGCAGGAAAGCCCCCGGGTGCTTGGCGAGCATGCCCTTCGAGATGTCGTCCAGGACGACGCTCGTCTGTCCGAGCGAGATCGTCGCCTGCCCGTCGACGTTGTGAATGTGGTGAAGAACCTGCGCGACGCTGGTGACGCCGGCGAAGGCCGACAAGTCGATCACGTCGCGGTTGGCGGCACCGAGCTGGAAGTTCGTGATCTCGTCGTGCCCACCGTTCCGTCGGAAGACGAACCGGTCGTGGCCCGTTCCGGTGAGGACGTCATCTCCGGAGGTGCCGTAGAACACCTTTTCACTGTCCGTGCCGGTGATCGCCTCGCCGTTCAGCGTCGACGCGGAAGCCTGCGCCGTCAGGGCCACGACCGTGTCGATGGGCCCGGACACGTCCGCCTGCACCGATGTTCGGAGGATGTGGCCGTCGACGACGTCGACCTTGGCATTGAGCCCGTCGTGTAGATCCATCCTGAGCGTGACGTCGCCTTGCAGTCCGCCCCCGGACAGCGTCACGGTCCGCGTCCCCGCGGCGTTCGTCTCCAGGCTGTATCCGCCGCTGTCGCTCGACGAGGTTTGCGCACCGTCCACCGCGACCGACAGGCCGCCTGTCCCTTCCCCCACGGAGTAAAAGCCGTCGCCGTCACGGTCGGTATAGGCCACGCCGAGGATGAGGGTGCCGGCGTTGCCCCGCGATCCGAAGTCCTCGGTCACGACCTGCGGACCGACGGACGTCTGCTGATTGGTTTCCTCGACGATGCCGAGCCCGACTTCGCGGAAGTCCGGGTCCAGGATATTGGTGCGATGGCCGGCCCCCGCCTGCATACCGCCCGGCCCCGGACCCCAATCGACCATGAACCCGGCATGGGCATCGAGGACGCTCGTGGAATAGGCGTAGATGTTCTCGCCCCATGTCCTGTAGTCGTAGCCGGCCGCACCGATGCGGCCGCCCACGTCGGCCTCCCCCGGCAGTTGATGCTCCTGGCTGTCGTCCGCGATCATACGCGCGTCGTGCGCCAGGGCCGCATCCGTCAATGAATCGTTGAAGGCGATCGGCTGGGCCTGCGGGAGCTGGCTCAGGGCTTGGAGGAAGGCGCCGCCATCGACGTTGAAAAACTTCAACGCCTGATCGACATCCTTGTCCTTGCTGCCGATAGGGTTGAAGGACGCGATATATCGGCCCGCATCTCCGGCCGGATCGAGACGGGCGTCGTTGATCAGCTCCAGGAGATATCGTTCCTCGGCAGTCGACGGCATCACGGCTTCCTCGATGGAATGTAAGTACCTGGAAGACAATCATTCCTTTCATGTCTGTCAAGTTAGGCGCAGCTCAGAGCCAGGGCTCTCAGGTGAAGGCTTCCTACGTCATGCGACGCCCGGTCGGGCCTCCTCCACCGCGCGCAGCGCGGTGGAGGAGGCCCGACCGGGTGCGAGGTCGGCCGAGCGATCCTCACCCGATCGCCCCGAACTCAGAGCCATGACGACGACATCTTCCATCTCAGGGCGCGCCGTGCGGGATGCCGTTCACTCGAACAAGCGCCGCGCGATGGCCGTCCCGACGTTCGCGGCCGCGATCTGCTGGAAGCCGTGCACGTAGTTGCCGGCGTAGAAGTTGCGGATCATCGCGACGCGGGTCTGGATCGACTCGTCGAACTTGACCGCGAAGCTGCCCCCGAGGTCGCGGGCGATCGTGCCCAGGACCTCGTGGCCGCGGATGGTGCAGGCGAGGCCCGTGCCGACGGGGGCCGGGGCTGGCCCCTGCAGTCGGGCGCCGGTGATCGAGATGTCGACGAGGCGACCCGCCATGCGGCGTCCCTCGACCGTCAAGGCGACGGCTTCGTCGGTCTCGAAGCGCTCCGCCTTGCGCCGCCGGGGCTGCTCGATGCACACGAAGCACACCACCACCAGGATCACGAGGTTGTACCAAGTCCAGGCGAGCGCGACGCCCCCCGCGGTCAGCGTGTCGCCCTGGAGGTTCAGCATGAAGGCGTTGACGATGCCGGCGAGGCTCAGCGCCACGAGGCCGCCGAAGATCGTCAGCAGGTTCCACTCGACGAAGCGCTTGCCGCGGTCGCCCCCCTTGGCCGTCACCTTGAACTTCTGCCCCTGGGGGCGGAGCAGTCCGGTGAACACAGCCTTCAGGATCGTCGGCGTGACGATGAGCGTCGCCACATCCGTCATGAAGGTGAGCGAGCGCCCGCGCGACACCCAACTCATCGTCGCCGACTGCCACACGAAGTAGGGCAGGAACTTCGGCAGCAGCTCCCCGAGATTGGCCTGCACGGCGTGGATGCCGAACAGCAGATAGGCGATCGGCATCAACAACGCGAAGACCTTGCCGGTGTAGACCGCCGTCCAGCTCAGGAAGGCGTCGACGAGGGACAGCCGGTCGATGAAGCGGAGCCTGGACGAGCGGGAGAAGGGGCCGCTGCGGCCCCGCGTGATCTGCATGAAGCCGAGGCACCAGCGGCCGCGCTGGGTGATGAACTCCTTCAGCCCCTCGGGCGCCAGCCCCAACGTCAGCGGCTCGTTGAGGTAGGAGGTGGTGAAGCCGCTCTCCTTCATGCGCAGGGTCACGAGGTAGTCCTCCGTGACCGAATCGGTCGGGAAGCCGCCGATGCCCATGAGCGGCGCGAAGCGGATCACCGAGGATGTGCCGCAGCAGAAGGCGGCCCCCCAGGCGTCCTTCGAGGCCAGCACCACGTCGAAGAAGAAGCGCTGCTCGTCGGGCCAGACGTGGCCGGCCGACAGGTTCACCTGGATCGGATCCGGGTTGATGAAGTGCTGCGGCGTCTGCACGAGGCCGACGCCGGGGTCGCGGAACAGGCACAGCGTGCGGGACAGGAAGTCGGGCAGCGGCACGAAGTCGGCGTCGAGGATCGAGATGAAGTCGGGCGGATCGGGCAGCGCCGCCACGTGGGCGAGGGCGTGGTTGATGTTGCCGGCCTTGGCGTGGGAATTGTCCGGCCGGGTGAGGTAGAGGCAGCCGAGGCGCTCCGTGAGGTCGCGCAGCCAGTCCCGCTTGCCGTCGTCCAGCACCCAGACGCGGTAGTTCGGATGGTTGAGGCCCGTCGCGCCCACGATGGTGCGCTCGAGAATCGCCTCTTCCTCGTTGTAGGTGCAGATGAACAGGTCGACCAGCGGCGGATCGATGCTCGCGAGCCAGGGCTTGTTGGCCTCGACCTCGGCGGTGCGGTCGCGCGTGCGCGACAGGAACATGAGGGCCAGCACCGCGGCGAACAGCGTCAGCGATTCGACGAGGAGGAACAGCAGGGCGACCGTGAAATCGACCGTCAGGCCGGCGGGCGGCAGGGTCTCGCTCACGCGCCACACGAAGTAGCGCGCCATCAGCGCCACCGCGACGCTCATCATGAAGAGCCGCGCGGCGAAGTCTTCGCGCCGGAGGAACGGGGTGACGATCACCGCCGCCCCGGCCGCGACGAAGCCCGGCCCGAGGGCCGTGAGGAGCGCGCCGTTCACCGGGACGCCGCCTCCGGCTCGCCGAATACGACCCGCCCCGTGCGCCCCACCGCGCAGGCCCCGTCGGCGCTCGGGATCGACACAGCGACGCGGTAGGGCTCCTTGCGCAGGGACGCGGGCTCGATGGCGAGGTTGGCCGGCGCGGCCGCGACGCCGCTGAGCTGGACGACGTGGCCGGCGAGGTCGGGCCCGCCGTCGGCCGGGATGAACCGCGCCGTGCTGCCGAAGGCGAGCCGGTTGTAGACCGATTCCGTTACGTCGGCCGTCACGGTGGCGCTGGAGCAATCGATCAGCCTGACGAGGTCCTGGCCCGCGCGGACGTGTTCGCCGGGCGACACGACCGACTCCCAGATCCGGCCGGCGGCCGGCACCGTCATGGTGACCTCGTCGAGCACGCCGAAGCGCGCCTGCTCGGCCGCGGCCTGCTGGCGCGTCTCGCGAAGTTCGGCGTCGAGGCTGGCGATCCCGGCATCGAGGTCGGCGATCTGCCGGCGGAGGTCGTCGTCCCGCAGCACCGAGTTCGGCAGATCGCCGTCGCTGTCGCCGAGCAGGATGCCGTCCTTCGCCGAGGCGAGCTGGACGGTCGCGGCCTGCAGGCGCGCCCGCGTGGCGGCCGCGCTCTCGACCGCGATCGTGGCGAGGCGGGTGAGGTGGGTGAGTTGAACCTTGGGCAAGCTCCCCGAGCGGGCGAGGAGCGCGGCGCGGTCCCGGTCCGCAGCCGCTTCCTCGGCGCGGCCGGCCGCGGCCGTGACCTCGCTGCCCAGTTCGGCGACCCGCGCCTTGAGCTGCTCGATCCGGCCGAGGCGGAAGGCGTCGGCGCGCCGCGACAGCGACGCCTGTCCGGAACGGGCCGAGACGAGGCGGGTCTGATCGGCTTTGAGCTGGGAGGACAGGCGGGCGATGCGCCCGTTCAGCTCGTCGAGGCGCCCGCGGTCGGCCCGCGCGTTGACGACGTGGAGGAGGGCGACGCCGCGCGGCAGGATGCCCGGCGCCTGGAGCTCCGTCGGCGAGGCCACGATCTCGCCCTCGATCGGCGAGCGCAGCGTCACGACGCGGGCGTTGACGACGGCCTCGACGCTGGACGTCTGGAGCAGCGTCCGGACCGGCAGGACGCCGAAGACCCCGACGACGCCCAGACCCAGCGCCACCTTGCCGGCCCGGCGCCAGCCGACGCCCTTCAAGACGACGACGCTTTTCAGAACGAGAGGGTTCTTCGGCACGCCGAAGCGGATCGCCGGCGCGCGCGGTTCCGGCCGCGAAGCGGGCGTCTCCAACGGCCCGACCTGCCGTTCGAGCACGCGCTGCAGCCCGCGGACGTCGAGGTCGCCGCCGACCGGGGGCGCAGGGGGCGCCGTCGCCTCGACCGCGCCCTGATGGCCGGAAGGCAGGTCGTCCTGAGGTGCCGCTCGTTTCACCTGCTGCGATGTCGCGCCCATGATCGTCGCCCCGCTCTCCGATTCGAACGGAGATGACGTGAACACAATGCAAGAAGCGCTACGGCGTGGACGTTAACGCACGGAAGGACGATGCCGCTATGGTCATCGAAAGATGAAGGCGAGATCGGGGCAGCGGAGCCGATCGTTCATGGGACAGGGTTATGCTGTCCGGGCTGCCCGTTCACCGGGATCATTCGGGCTTCAGCAGGACGTGTTTCTTGCGGCCGAGCGACAGCTTCACGGCGCCCGCCACGAGGTCGCCCGCGCCGAGCGTGAGCGTGTCGCTCGACACGGCGTCGCCGTTGACCCTGAGGCCGCCGCTCCTGATCTGCCGGCGCGCCTCGCTGGTCGATGACGTGAGGCCCGCGCGGGTGAAGGCCGAGAGCACGCCGAGGCCCGCCTCGAACTCCGCGGCCGGCACCGTCACGGTCGGCAGGTCGGAGGCCAGCGCGCCCTGCTCGAAGGTGAGCCGCGCCGTTTCGGCGGCGGCCTCGGCGGCCGTGATCCCGTGCATCAGCGCCGTGGCCTCGGTGGCGAGGCGCTTTTTGCCCTCGTTGATCTCGGCGCCGCCGAGCGACTCCAGCCGGGCGACCTCGTCCAGCGGCAGCAGCGTGAAGAGCCGCAGGAAGCGCCCCACGTCGGCGTCCTCCGTGTTGCGCCAGAACTGCCAGTAGCCGTAAGGGCTCAGCATCTCGGGCTTGAGCCACACGGCGCCTGCGGCAGTCTTGCCCATCTTGGCGCCCGAGCTCGTCGTGATGAGCGGGCAGGTGAGGGCGTAGAGCTGTGGCGTGCCCATGCGGCGGCCGAGGTCGAGGCCCGTGACGATGTTGCCCCACTGGTCCGACCCGCCCATCTGCAGCCGGCAGGCGAAGCGCCGGTTGAGTTCGACGAAGTCGTAGGACTGCAGGCACATATAGTTGAACTCCAGGAACGACAGCTCCTGGTCGCGGTCGAGCCGCGTCTTCACGCTGTCCATCGACAGCATGCGGTTGACCGAGAAGTGCCGGCCGGCGTCGCGCAGGAAGTCGATGTAGTTGAGCTTCGTCAGCCAGTCGGCGTTGTCCGCCATGACGGCGTCGGTCGCGCCCTCGCCGAAGCGGACGAGCCGAGCGAAGTTGCCCTTGATGCTGTCCTTGTTGGCGTCGATCTGCTCCACCGTGAGGATCTGGCGCGACTCGTCCTTGCCGGAGGGGTCGCCGACCCGCGTCGTGCCGCCGCCCATCAAGACGATCGGCCGGCCGGCGCCGGTCTCCTGGAGCCAGTGCATCATCATCATCGACACGAGGCTGCCCACGTGCAGCGACGGCCCCGTGCAATCGTAGCCCACGTAGGTTTGGAGCTCGCCGCGCCGTGCCAGCGCGTCGATGCCGGCCTCGTCCGATATCTGGTGCACGTAGCCGCGCTCGCGCATCACCCGGAGGAAGTCGGACGCGGGCGGGGCCTGCTCGGCGCTGGCGGACATGGGGATGGACCTGACTGCTCTCGGAGGGGTTGGCCGGGCGCAGCCGGCTTAGGCCGGGCGGGGCCGGCGTCGGCCCGTCTATGGCGTCTTGCCCGGCCGCGCAACATGCGCGACCCTGCCCGCGGAGAACGGGAGGATGGCCGCCATGCTGGCACTGGGGCTGATGAGCGGCACGTCGATGGACGGCATCGACCTCGCCCTGCTGGAGACGGACGGCCGTCACGCCCTCAGCTTCGGCCCGACGGGCTCCGTCCCCTATGCCGAGGCCGCCCGCGCGCTGCTGCGGCGCGCGCTCGGCGACGCGGTCGGCCTCGCGGACCGGGACGCGCGGCCCGGCGCCCTGGCCGACCACGCGCAGC
>CAXTFP010000009.1:0-15410 GCA_964243135.1 uncultured Lichenihabitans sp. | reverse complement strand
GGCGCCCGGGGAGACCCTGGCTGTGGTGGGCGAGTCGGGCTCCGGCAAGTCGACGCTGAGCCGCATCGCCACTCTGATCGAGCCCCCGAGCGCCGGCGCCCTGCTGATCGAGGGCACCGACGTGGCGGGAGCCGACGCGGGCCTGCGCCGGAAGCTGCGCCGCGACGTGCAGATGGTGTTCCAGAACCCCTACGGCTCGCTCAACCCGCGCCAGACGATCGCGGCGGCGCTGGAGGAGCCCTTGATCGTCAACACCGACACCCCGGCGGCCGAGCGCCGGCAGGCCGTCAGGGCCGCCATGGCGCGCGTGGGGCTGCGGCCGGAGTTCGCGTCCCGCTACCCGCACATGTTCTCGGGCGGGCAGCGCCAGCGCATCGCCATCGCCCGCGCGCTGATGCTGCGGCCGAAAATCCTGGTGCTCGACGAGCCGGTGTCGGCGCTCGACGTGTCGATCCGCGCCCAGGTGCTGAACCTCCTGGCCGACCTCCAGGACGAGTTCGGCCTAGCCTACCTCTTCGTGTCGCACGACCTCAGCGTAGTCGAGCACATCGCCGACCGCATCATGGTGATCTATCTCGGCCACGCGGTCGAGATCGGCGGCCGCGAGGCGATCTTCCGCGACCCCCGGCACCCCTACACGCGGGCGCTGCTGTCCGCCACGCCGACCGCCGACCCGACCCGCCGCCGCGCGCGGATCCCGCTGCGCGGCGAGCCGCCGTCCCCCATCGATCCGCCGCGGGGCTGCGTGTTCCACCCCCGCTGCCCGCTGGCCTTCGACCGCTGCCGCGTCGAGGATCCGCCGCTGGAGGCGAAGCGCGGCCGCGAGGTAGCCTGCTGGGCGGTCGAAGGGTAGAGGCGCGATCCTCCGCCGGCCCGGCGACGGCCGGCCGTTGGGGCGCGGGCCGGGGCGTGGTAGCGGTGACGTCGGCCGGCGGGGAGCGGACGTGAGCGACGAGACTGCGATGGAGGTGCCGGAGGCCGCCGCGCGGCCGCATCGCGCCGGGCCGGCCCGCGCCGTGGTGGGCATCGGCTGCCTCGCCATCCTGCTCATGCTGGCGACGACGGCCGGCATCGCGGCCCGGCGCCGCAATGTCGAGCTCACGGACGCGGCGCGCGAGCTCAGGACGCTGGACCTCCTCCTCGCGGCCGAGACCGCTCGGTCGTTCCAGAGCGTCGAGATCGTGCTCGACAACGTCGCCGAACAGGTCACGGCCGAGGGCGACCCCACCCCGGAGCAGCTCGTCGAGCGCGCGTCGACCCGCGCCGTCCACGACCTGCTTCGGGCCCGCGTCGCCGACGTGCCCCAGCTCGACGCCGTGACGATCATCGGCGCGGACGGCAAGCTCATCAACTTCTCGCGGTCCTGGCCCATCCCGGACGTCCACCTCGACGACCGCGACTATTTCCGCGCGCTGAAGGGGAGCCGCGACAAGCTGTTCCTGAGCGAGCCGGTGAAGAACCGAGGCTCCGGCACTCCCACCATCTACCTCGCGCGCCGGCTCGCCGCGCCGGACGGCAGCTTCCTGGGGCTCGCCCTCGGCGCCGTCGAACTCAGCTCCTTCGACCGGCTCTACGCGTCGCTGGAACTCGGGGAGGGCAACGTCGTCGCGCTGTGGCGCCGCGACGGCGTGCTGCTCGCCCGATATCCGGCGGTCGAGGCCGGCACGCGCCTGCCGGCCAAGGACATCGTGGCGCCGGACGTGCCGTGGCACGGCGTCCCGGGCGTGTTCGAGCGGATCGGCAACCTCGACGGCAGCGGGCCCGCCCTGCGCGTCATCGCCTCCCAGGCGGTCTCGGGCTTCCCCATGCAGGTCAACATCGCCCGCACCCAATGGCTGATCCTGAGGGACTGGCGCCGCGACGTCCTCGGCATCGGGGGCGCCGTGGGCGTCGCGGCGCTGTGCGTGCTGGGGCTGATGTGGGCGCTCCTGCGCCGCTTCAACGCCTACGAGGCCGTCGCGGCGGCCTCCCGCGACCGAGAGGCGGCCGTCGCGGCCCGCGTGCAGGCCGAGTCCGCCAAGGAGGCCGCCGAGGAGGCCAACCGCGCCAAGAGCGCCTTCCTGGCCAACATGAGCCACGAGCTGCGCACCCCGCTCTCGGCCGTGATCGGCTACAGCGAGCTCCTGGAGGAGGAGGCCGAGGAGATGGGGGCCGCGTCCATGCTGGCCGACCTCGGCCGGGTGAAGGGCAACGCCCGCCACCTCCTCGGCCTGATCAACGACGTGCTCGACCTCAGCAAGGTCGAGGCCGACCGGATGGACGTCTTCGTCGAGGAGTTCGACGTCGCGGGCTTCGTCGGGGACGCGGCCGCGACGGTCGAGTCGCTGGTGCGCCGCAAGTCGAACACGCTGACGCTCGACCTCGCGGACGGGCTCGGCGCCATGCGGTCCGATTCCGTCAAGCTGCGCCAGTGCCTGTTCAACCTGCTCGGCAATGCGGCCAAGTTCACGGAAGGGGGCCGCATCGTGCTGCGCGTGCGGCGCGAAGCCGAGCGCGGTGGCGACTGGCTCGCCTTCGCGGTCGAGGACACCGGCATCGGCATGACGCCGGACCAGCTCGGGCGCCTGTTCCAGCGCTTCACCCAGGCCGACGAAAGCACGACGCGCAAGTTCGGCGGCACGGGGTTGGGCTTGGCCCTGAGCCGCGCCTTCGCGCGGCTGCTCGGTGGCGACATCGACGTCGAGAGCGAGGTGGGGCGGGGGACGGTCTTCACGCTGCGCGTGCCGGCGGTGGCGGTCGATCGTGCGGTGGAGGGGGTGGCCGACGCGGCGTGACGCGGGGAGGTCGCCTCGCTTCAGGCTTCGTCGCCCCGATCCGCCAGCGCCTCGATGGCGCCGAGAGCATCCTGCTCGTCGGGCGCGCCACGCAGCAGCGCCGCCTGCCGTTCGGCTTCCTCCCGGAAGCCGGGCGCAGCCGGATCAGGCACCCAGATCCGCATGAGTTTTATCCCTCGTGGCCGATGGGCGGAACGAGCGGGTCGGGGCCGGTCGAAGCCGTCGATCGGGGAGGGGAGCGGCATCGCATTTCCGATGTCGGGCGTAGGCCATCGAACGACAGCACAGTCACCGAACCGTTCCTGAGGCACGGCGGAGTCCCTGGATGGCAGGCGCCGAAACGGTGCACCACCCGTCTGCACCAGGGCACGAGGCAGGGTGATGGCTCGGCGGGCAAGCGGGGCGAAATGTCTACCTTTTTTCCCCTGCTTGCCCGGGTGAGGTGTGTCAGGCAGTTAGAGAGGGAGAAAGGTCGCAGGAGAAATATGCGCTACGGAGATGCCCGAGTTTCGACCGAGGAGCAGAATTTAGACCGGCAGCGGGTGGCTCTCGCCGGCCAGGGCTGCGCCCAGGTGTTCGAGGCAATGGGTAGCGGGGTGAAGGCGCGGAAGCGGCTCGACGCTCTCCTAGCGAAGCTGATGGACGGGGACGAGTTGATCGTTTCGGAGATTGATCGGCTCGGCCGGATGACGGCGGACGTGATTTTGATGATGGACGAGCTGACCCGTCGCGGCGTGGCGCTCAAGGTGATGGGGATGCCCTCGCTCGATATCACGAGCGACGACGGGCGCCTGATCGCTGACATTGTCGCCTCGCTTGCAGCGCATGAGAGGCGGCGCACCCGACGCCGGCAGACCGAGGGGATCGCAGCGGCGAAGAAGGCGAACCGGCACCTTGGTCGACCCCGGAAAATGAACGGTCAGCAGATCGCCGAGGCCCATGCCAGGATCAAGGCCGACGAGCCGGTCCGTATTGTGGCAAGGACCTACGGGGTGGATGTGAAGACCCTCCGAGCATCGCTCAAACGATAGGGCGCGTGCGTAGGGTTGCGCTTACAGCGCTTTGTCCTTGGTGAGGGATGATGACGCGGTAATATGCGGCGGTGTCACTCAAAAAGCTGGCCTAAGGCCGCCTTCCAAGGATGGAGCGAACATTGTCAGGCGGCACGTTCCATCGCAATCAGCAGGCAGTTGTTAGAGCCTTGTCGCACATCAAGGCGAACGGGCTGGACGACATATTTAAGCCTCCTATGTTTCTCAACTCCTTAGAATTATCGGTAGCCAATAAAAATATAGAAAAACTTGATAAGCACCTTACGGAGCAATCTCTAAAGTTTCTGAACTGTAGAGATTTGCTAAAATGCAGTGTCGGAAAGGTTAAGAGTTTTTTTGTGCCGAAGGATCACAACACCTTCCGGCGAGTAGCATGGTTCGATCTACTGGATGCGGTCAAATACACGGCCTTGTCATTTATATTTGCCGATAAAATCGAGGCTGCACGCATCGAGAAATCATTGGGGATTGTTCATTCACACAGAATCATGTCCACGCCAGATTGTTTGTTCGACAGTCAATTTGGCTACTCATCTTTCAGGCAGGCTTCTAAGGCGAAGTCGTTGCAATACGTCAACGGCTACAAGGTCGTTACCGACATTTCAAATTTCTTTGATCGTGTAAGCCTACACGCAATAGAGGGAATGTTGGTATCGATAGATTGCGATAAAGAGGACGTCGATTTCTTGCATAGAGTGATGATCCATTTTGCAGGTCGCAGCTCTTTTGGATTACCTGTAGGGGGTGATGCGAGTCGAATTCTCTCAGAAGCAGCTCTTATCAACGTAGATAAAAGACTTTTAGAAGATGGAGTTGATTTCATTCGCTATGTGGATGATTACCGGATTTTTGCGACGTCGCGATCCAAGGCTTACGCTGCTGTATTAGCCCTTACCTCCTATCTGTATGAGGAGGGCTTGTTCATAAATTATGCAAAAACTCACATGGAGAAGATAACCGTATTAGATACGGAGCCAGAGCAAGAAGAAAAAACAATGCCACAGGAGCATAAACCAATCGATGAGAACGAGCAGGTTGTGGCTTATCGTTCAAGCTAAAGTGGAGTTAGCGGCAGGTCAAGAATTTCAAAATATTATAAGAAGCCTGGAATTGAGGCTATCGACCGACTGAAAGCTATCGATATCGATGCTTTGTTGAGGAATATCGAGAACTCAATTGGGCTTGATCAAGAAAAAATGATCCGTGATGCCGTAAAATACTTTCTGTATGTCGACAAGAATCCGCAAATCATGAGGACATTAATCAAAGTTAAAATAACCTCTATTGTTTATGTGTCCGATGCATTGGTGAAAGATGGTGACAGACTTTCGACAGAAGAAAGAAAGGAAACAGTTCAATGCATTGCCGAGGAAATGGATCTGAAGCATTGCCCTTACCCCTATCTCATACCCTTTCTCAGGATAATTTCATCGAAGTATTTCCTACAAAAAGATGAGCTTGTGTGTTTTATCAAAGAAATACGGATGCGTGACAATACTATATTTTTTCGCGAGCTCATCTTATTGACATCCGAACATATACCTAGACCTATGCTTAGAGCCATGTGCCGAGAAAACTTCTCAGCGTGGCCTTACGAGATTCAAAGGGCTTTGATGCAGGTGGTAAAGAATAACAGTAGGGTCTGTTAGCGCTTGATATGGTCATCCATCTGTGATGGATGACCCAGTCTGAAGCCGTCGATTTTTTCAACGATGACGTGTGGGCTCTGTGGGAGCCGCTGATCGAGGCTGTGCGGCCCAAGGGCAAGACAGCACCCCAAGATCTGCGGCGCACTCTGTCGGCCATCGTGTGGCGCCACACGAACGGCACGAGGTGGCGAAGCGTTCCGGCGGAGTTGGGACCTTGGTGGCGGGCCGCGCAACTTTCGATCCGCTGGTCCAAGCTTGGCGTGTGGCAGCGTTTGTTGGACCTGTGTCAGGAGAAGGGCCTGTCGCTGGGCCTTGTGCACTTGGACGGAACGGTCATCCGGGCTCACCACAAGGCGGCGGGCGCGGAAAAAAGGGGGTCTCCGGGCCGGAGCGAGACGAGCGTGAAGCTTTGGGCCGCTCTCGTGGCGGTTACGGCACCAAGGCCTGCATGATCTGTGACGGACGCGGGCTGCCGATCGCGTTTCGCCTCGTGCCCGGACAGGCCCATGAACTCCCCCAGGCCGGCCCCTTGTTGGCGCGCTTGCCTCGCGCACCAGGGTGGGTGGTGGCCGACAAGGGCTATGCCGCCCACACGTTCCGCGACGCGATCTGGGACATGGGCTCCAGGCCGGCGATCCCGGCCAAAAGCAACGAGGCTCCCGTCGCCTGCCCGGCCTGGATCTACAACAATCGACACCACGTCGAAAACGCATGGGCCCACCTGAAGGAGTGGCGAGCCGTCGCGACCCGTTATGAGAAAACCGCCACCTCGTTCCTGGGCATTCTCTACCTCGCAGCCGCAGTGCAATGGATCAAGCGCTAACAGACCCTAGTCTTGCCGACGCAGAACGAGCAGCCCTCATCAAGGATATGCAGCACAGTTCTAGCGACTATATGTTAGCGCACATATAGTCGGTCGTATCACTTCTAAACGAACGTTTCAGAGTGATACAGGGCCGGCCGAGCTGGCGCAACGTCGGGCACCCTACTCGTCAAACGCCCGTTCCCAATCCTGCCCGCCGTAGAACAGGCGGAGGATCATAACCCGGTCCTCATCGACCGAAAAAGCCACCGTCACCCGCCGCCTGAACCCGGTGATGCGCAGGCCGGGCCGTAGGTCGTCGCGCATCCGGCCGCGCTCGGAAGCGAGGTCGAGCTTGAGGCAGAACGCTTCGAGCCTCTCGACATAGGCCAAGGCGACCAGTCGCCCGGCCGATCCGGCGATCGTCTCGTAGAGCTGGAACAAGTCGGCCCGCGCTTCCGGCGCAAAGATGACCGCCCGCTGCTTCAAACCCCCGCTTTCAGCTTGGCCGCGTGATACGCCCGCAGCTCAGCGAACACCGTGGCGGCATCAATCCCGCGCTCGGGATGGGCCTTCATCTCGTCATAGGCCGCGACCACTTCGGTCCGTAGCCAGCGCTCCACTGCCGCGTCGCGCTCCTGCAACGCCCGCAGTCCTGCCCGCACCACCTCACTGGCCGAGGCGAAGGCGCCGGACGCCACCTGAGCGTCGATGAAGGCCGCATGTTCATGCGGCAGGCTGACGGTACGTTTCTCGATGTTCGACATGGCGACTACCTCACTCTCAGCTTAGCAATCGGTGTGAAGAAATCATAACTCTTTTGTAGCCCGTGCCGATCGCGCATGATAATGTCCTTTATCAGCCGTGAAAGGCGAACGCCGATTCCACCTTCAGGGCCGACGATGCCCTCGTCACCACCCGCACGCTCCGCCGGGCGCTCGGCCTCGGCCCGGAGCAGTTTCCGGCCAGAGTCTTCGTCGGCATGGTCAGCGGCGAGATCGAGCAGGTGCGCGTCAGCGGTCACCCCGACGACGCGATCGCCGCCACGACCGCCGACGCCACCGGCGAGCCGTTCACTGCCAGGCTGATCGAGCGCCACTACACCGATCCCGCACGCCGCACCTGCGGCGGCGATGGGGATGAACGGACCGATCCCCATCCGTAGGACGGCATTCCCGGCTCAGGACAGCGACACGCTCACGGTGCCGGCCATCGTCGCTGCAGTCGCCGACGACCGCGCCTCGGATCGCGTTCTGGAGTTCTCCACCTCGCAGATCGGGAGCCCGACCCGCGCCTGCCGTAGCCCTCCCATCGCGGCTTTCGACCGCTTCCGGTGGTGGCCGTCACGGACCATGGCCGACCCGCCCGCGTTTCGGCCGCTCCCCTCCTGGCGCCCGCGCGCACTCCGGTGTTAGATCCCCGCGATGTCCCCGCCGCGAGCGGACGCGCGGGGTTCGACGCCAGAGGCCGATGCTCGATTCCCCCATCGCGCTGCCCGACGACGGGCGGCAGTCCGAAACAGCGCGCGAGGTGGTGCGCGGCACGCGGCGCCTGCTGCGGGCGCGCAACATCGCCACCGTCACGGAGCTCGTGCTCAGCGACGGCCGGCGCCCCGACATCGTCGGGCTCGGGCCGGACGGGACCATCACCATCGTCGAGGTCAAGTCCTCGGTGGCGGACCTCCGGGCCGACCGCAAGTGGCACCACTACCGCGCCTTCTGCGACCGGCTGTTCTTCGCCATCCCCGTGACGCTGCCGATGGCCGTCATGCCGGACGAGACCGGGATCATCGTCGCGGACGGCTACGGGGCCGAGGTGGTGCGGGACGCCATCGCGCAGAAGCTCGCCGGCGCCACGCGCCGCGCCATGATGATCCGCTTCGCCCAGGCCGCGGCCGACCGCCTGCACGCCCTCGCGGACGCCGGCCGGCCCTCGTGAGGGCGGCGCCGGGACGCGGGGATCGGGCGCTGGAACCGGCTCATGGCGGCGGCGTTGCCATGGCGCCACGACGACGATATGGAGGCGACGCGATGACCCAGGACGAGACCGAGCGCGACCCCTCCGAGCGGGACATCCTCGATGCCGAGGCTTCCGAGCCGAAGAGCCCCGACCTCGAGGGCGGCGACACGTCCATGGACCCCGAAAGCATGACGCTGGAAGACGTCGCCGACGCCGAGCAGAGCCGCCCCACCATCCCGGGCGAGACGGCCGACGGCCTCGACGAGATGGACGAGGAGGTCCGCCATCAGGCCGAGGACCTCCCCCCCGACACCCCTGGGAGACTCTGAATGGCGCAGGATTCCGACCACGAGCGCATCGCCCGCAAGGCCCACGAGATCTGGGAAAGCGAGGGGCATCCTCACGGCCGCGACCAGGCGCACTGGGACCAGGCCAAGGAGATCGTCGCGCTCCACGACAGCATGGGCGACACCCTGCTGCCGCGCGACACCGGCGCCTTCGAGCCCGAGGAGCCGACCCAGTCGGCCGACGTCCAGGGCGACATGCCGGGCATCACCGACCAGGGCCGCGACGACCTCCTCGACATCGACCGCGAGCCGGAGAACACCAAGCCCTCGCACGCCGTCCACAATCTCGGCGACACGGCGGGCCACGTGGCGCGCTCGAAGCGGGACGAATCCCCCGACATCGACGACGCCGAGACCGTCACGCCCGCCCCGAAGGTCGCCGCGGTGACGCCGACGCCCTCGAACCCCACGCTGGGCGAGCCGGCCCCGCGCGAGGCCGTGAAGATCGATCCCGACCTCGACGAGCCCCAGGCCATCGTGCCGAAGACCGCCAGCGTGCCGTCGAAGTCGGCCGCGCCGGGGACCGGTCCGGACATGGGCATCGCGCCCGTCGGCAACGGCGCCGCCACGTCCGGCACGACCCGCACGCCCGCGGCTTCCCCGTCGGGCGACAGGGCGCCGGCCGGCATGGCCTCCGGGGCCTCCCCCCGAAAGGCGCAGGTTTCCGCGAAGTCGGTCGGCGCCCCCGCCACCGCGGCCCCCGCCGGCGTGAGCCCGGCCGTGCCGGGGGACTTGAAGTCGGCGTCCGACGCGCAGACTTCCCCCGTCGGCAACAGCGCCCCCGTCACCGGCAAGGCCGCGCCGAAGCCCGCCGCCCGGCCCGCCCCCGTCACCAAGGGGAAGCCGCCGCAGGGCCGGCGCTGAGGGCGTCGAGCCCGCACCTCTTCCGACCGTCCGGGGCTGCTTCGGCAGCCCCTTTCTTTTGACCAGGCGACCCTAATAGGGACTGATCGGGAAATACTTCAGCCACAGGTCCGTGTAGGTGCCGTCCTGCGCGAGGCGCCACAGCGCGTAGTCGAGCGCCACGCGCAGGCCGTCGCGCCCGCGCCGCACCGCGATGCCGGCGCCCTCGCCGAAGAAATGCGTCTCCGTGTAGGGGCCGCCCGCGAAGGCGCAGCAGGCCCCGCCCACCGGCCCGTTCAGCCAGCCGGCCAGAGCGATGCCGTCGCCGAAGCCGAGGTCGACGACCCCGCCCGCCACGGCGTCGCGGAGGTCCGACGCCGTTGCGAAGGGGACCGGCGTGGCGGAGGGGAAGAAGGCCCTGAGATAAGCCTCGTGGGCCGTGCCGGCCTGCACGCCGACGCGCCGGCCCGCGACGGTTTCGGGCAGCACGTCGCCGAATTTGGCCGAGATCCGGGCCACGAAGCGCGCCGGCGTGCGGTAGTAGGGCCCGGTGAAATCGACCGTGCGCGCGGCCGCGGGCGTGATGGCGACGGAGGCCACCGCGGCGTCGCCCGCCCCCGCCGCGATGGCCGGCAGGATCGTGTCCCAGCGCCGGGCCTGCACGGTGCAGCTCACCTTGAGCTCGTCGCAGATCGCGCGGGCGAGATCGACGTCGAAGCCCGCGGGCGTGCCGTCGGCCGCCGCGAAGGCGAAGGGCGGGTCGTCCTGGCCCGTGACGATGAGGAGCGGCTTCAGCGCCGCCGGATCGGGCTTGGGCGGCGGGGAGGCGGGATCCCACAGGCTGGGGACGAAGACTTCGCCGGCGGCGGCCGGCGGCGGCACCGCCGAGGGCTCCGGTCCCGACGTCGCCTGCGACGGCGGGAAGCAGAGTGCGGCGAAGATCAGCGCGGTCTTGAGGGGGCGGGAAGCGGCCAAGGCCAATCCGGTGCCGGTGAGCGACGCGGCCCTCCCGTCTACCACGCGAAACCGGGCCGCGTCAGGCCGCGGCCCGGAACGGCCCTCCGGACAGGGTCCCGATGATCTCCGCCCGGACCGTTTCGGCCCGCTCGTTGGCGACCTGACAGGTGCCGGCGGCCTCGTGGCCGCCGCCGCCGTAGCGCAGGCACAGCGCGCCGACGTCGGCCGGCGAACCCCGGTCGATGATCGACTTGCCGACCGCGAAGACGGTGTTCTGCTTGCGCAGGCCCCACATTACGTGGACCGACACGTCGCATTGCGGGAACAGGGCGTAGATCATGAAGCGATTGCCCGCGTAGATGATCTCCTCCTCGCGCAGGTCGAGCACCACGACGTTGCCGTGCACGGTCGCGCAGCGGCGGAGCTGCACGCCGAACACCTCGCGATGCGCCATGTAGAGGTCGATCCGCTCCCTCACGTCGGGTAGCGCCAGCACGTCCTGCAGCGAGCCGCTGCGGCAGCGCTCGATCATCTGCATCATCAGGTCGTAGTTGGAGATTCGAAACTCGCGGAAGCGGCCGAGCCCGGTGCGCGAATCCATGAGGAAGTTGAGCAGCACCCAGCCCTGAGGATCGAGGATCTCGTCGCGGGAGAACTGGGCCGAATCGGCCTTGTCGACTGCGGCCATCAACTCGGCCGAGACCCGGGGGAAGGTCCGCGCCCCGCCGTAATAGTTGTAGACCACGCGGGCCGCCGAAGGCGCCGAGGCCTCGATGACGTGGTTGGACGCCCCTCCGCCGCCGCCGCGCTCGACCTCGCTGGAATGGTGGTCGAATGCCAGGTGGCAACCCGCCACGTAGGGCAGGTTGGTGATGATGTCGCGCTCCGTGATCGGCACCGCGCCGTCCTGCATGTCCTTGGGATGGACGAACTTGATCTCGTCGACGAGGCCGAGATCGCGCAGCAGCATGCCGCAGACGAGGCCGTCGAAATCGCTGCGGGTGACGAGGCGGTACTTCTGATACGCCATGGCGGGAATCACATTGTCCAGTTGCGTTACGCGATTATGGACCGCAGATGTTGACCGCTGGTTAGAACTGGCCCCCGGCTTGCACCATGGTTGAAAAGGGGTTGCCGGGCGCCGTCAGGCGATCGGGCGTCCATCGAACTGCCGCCGCGCCCGCTCGATGGCCGCGGCGCGGTCGAGCGTCCAGGCGTGCCCGGCACCGTCCTCAGTGGGCGTGGAACCGGTCGAGTTCCGCCTGGGCCAGCGCCTTGTTGGTGCGCTCCAGGCGGAAGGCCAGCACCCGCATCATGGCGATGCCCATGTCGGGAAAGCTCTTCAGCAGGCCCATCAACTGCGTCTTGCCGATCACCAGGGTCTCGCAGGCGGTCGAGGCCTTGACGGTGGCGGAGCGGGGACGGTCGCATAGGATGGCCATGTCGCCGATGAAGTCGTTGCGCCCCACGGTCGCGACCTTCACCTCCGTGTCGCCGGCCTTGACGTAGACGTCCGCCGCGCCCTTCACGATGACGAAAGCCCGGTCGCCGAGTTCGCCCTCGACGCAGATGACCTGCCCGCCGTCGAACTTCAGCCGCTGCGACGCGAAGGCCAGCAGCTTCAACTTCGACGGGTCGACGGAGGCAAAGATCGGCACCTCGCGCAGAACCTCGACATCTTCCTTCAAGAGACTCACGGCCGCTCTCCTCCCTGTCCGGCTCTTCGATGATGCGGGCCCTCATGCCGAGGCGCGCATGGGCTCCCGCTCGGCCTCGTGGTCCCGCTCCCGCGCGTCGCGATCCCTGGTCTCGCCGCCCTGGGCGGAGTCTTCGGCGACCCGCCCGGCCTCCATCCTGACGACCCGGTCGAAATGGGGCGCCAGCGCCTCGCTCTCCAGGTTCCACAGGATGCCGAAGCCCCGCCGCCCGTCGACGCCCCGGCTTTCGGCGACGATGCGCTCGACGATCCCCTGCTGCGTGCTCGGGTCGAGCTGCATCAGGCCGCGGTGCACCAGCAGGAGGTCCGGCCGGCGCAGGATGGCGCGGGCCATGGCGAGCTTCTGGCGCTGCGACGCGCCGAGGCGCTTGCCGCCCGAGCCGATGTTGAACGACAGCCCGGTGTGGAACACGATCGCCCGCAGCCCGAGGTCGTCGATTGTCGCCCGCACCGCCTCCGACACGCGCGCCTCGGCCTCGGCGATGCCGTAGGCGACGCGGCCCATCAGCACGTTGTCCTTCACGCTCGCGGCCTCGTTGTAGAGGTCCGGGTGGTAGAAGGCGATCAGCGTCTGGTCCTCGCCGAGCGCGTCGTAGAAGGCGCGGCGCGCGTCGAGCAGGCTCAGCGTCAGGTCGTCGGACAGCAGCCCCAGCCGGTCCCGCGGCTCGATGTACCCGAAGGCGAGGTCGAGGAAGATGGCTTGGTCGCCCGAGGCGGCCTCGGCGAAGCCGCGCGTGCCGACGCGCTTGAGCGCCGCTTGGTAGTCCGGGAACTGCTCGGGGCCCATCAGGCTCAGCTCCTCGAACAGCGGGCTCTCGGCCTCCAGGCCCTCGAACACTTCGAGGATGGTCGAGGCGATGTCCTTGCCCATGGCGAACAGCGCGGCGTCGAGCTCGTGCTCGGCCAGCACGCGGCGCACGACCGCGTTCGAGCCGAGCTGGCGCAGGCTGAACGTGTCGTCGAGCGGCGTGCCGAAAATCAGGTTCTCGGCGATCGTCGACTGGCTGTTGAAGTGCTCCGGGTCGAAGGGCTCGACGAGCCCGGTCATGCCGCCGGCGTCGAGCTTCTCGCGCAGGATGGCGCGGGCCTCGACGAAGCGCGCCGCGGCCTCGTCCCACATCTCCGGGACGCGGCGGTTCAACCCGAAGGACAGCACGTCGCGCTCGAAGTCGACCAGCGCCACGGCCTGCCGCAGCCGCTCGGCGAAGTCCTCCGGCCCCTCGGCGTCCGCCGCCGCGTAGTCGATCCAGTCGGCCCGGATGTCGAGGTTGTTGCCGCGCGACTGGATGATGTCGTAGCGGCCCGGCGGACCGGGCTCGCTCTGGGCGTGGCGGATGCCGTAGAGCAGCGCGTCCTCGATGGTGCCCTGCGGGAAGAACGTGTCGGTGCCGACGTGCGAGATCCGGCGGCCCGTGACTACGAGCGGGATCTCGCGCAGCTCGGCGTCGCCGATCGACACGCGCCCGCCGTCCGCCGGATGCAGGCGGGCCAGCACCTCGACGATCGTCTCGGCCCCGCTGGTGTTGCCGCCTTCCAGCGCCACGGCGTCGCCGACACCCATGCGGAACACGAGGTTGTCGAGCAGCCGCGTGCCGTTGCCGTCCACCACCGACACGTTGTGGAGCGCCAGCTCGCCCTCGATGTGGGGCACCGGCCCGGCGAGGTCGGGCGGGGGCAGCAGCTCCACCGACGGATCGACCGAGAACTGCTCGATGATCTGCTCGTATTTCACCTCGACGTCGAGCCGCTGCTGGTCCCAGTCGATCAGGTCCTTCACGGGGGACGGCAGGTCCTTGTAGGCCGAGATGACGGCCACGAGCTGGCCGATGTTGAGGTGCCCGATGATCGCCAGGAAACCGCCGACCATGTAGAACAGGAATGGCGTGATCTGCGCCAGCAGGTTGTTCAGAAACTTGACGAAGAACTTGCGCTGGTAGAGCTCGAACCGGATGCCGAAGATCTTGACCAGCCGGCTCGCGAGGTCGGCGCGCGCGTAGTCGGAAGCGTCGTTGGTGTGGATGGACGCGATGCCGTCGACGATCTCGCCGACCACGCCGGCCAGCGCGCGCGACTCGAGCTGCCGCTGCCGCCCCAGCACGAGCTGGCGCCGCCTGAGCCGCGGGATCACCACGCCCTGCACGACCAGCAGCCCGAAGGCGATGAGGCCCAGGAACAGGTTCTGCACCAGGATGAAGACGATGGCCGTGAGGATCTGGCCGAGCAGGAACACCGGCTGCACGATGGCGTCGCCGATGAAGCCGCCGAGCGGCTCCACCTCGTCGCGGATCATGGTGGCGACCTCGGCGCCCTTGACCCGGCGGAACTCGCTCATGGGGAAGCGCAGCACCCGGTCCATCAGCTCGTAGCGGAACTGGCCCAGCATGCGCTCGCCGAGCCGGCCCTTGTAGAAGTTGATGTAGTATTTAAAGAGGCCGTTGACGATCACCAGCACCAGGAAGGCGGCCGACAGCATCACCAGCGACCAGATGCGGTCGAGGTCGATGCCGTGCAGCAGCTCGACGAAGCCGTCGGCCTTGACGGCGCCGGGCACCGGGATGCGGACCTGGAAATAATGCTGCGTGGCGCCGGGCGACTCGAAGCCCTTGGCCTGGATCGGCCCGTTGACGATGTATTTCGGCAGGTCCAGCATGAGGAAGCTGAACGGCATCGACACCAGGATGATGAACAGGATCCAGAGCTGTTCGCGCCGCGTCTCCGCCCAGATGTAGCGGAAAAGGCTGGCCTCCATGCCGTCACTCGCTCCGGCCATGCCGTCGGTCGCTCCGGCCCGGCGGCTGGCGCCGGGCGATGGGACCCTCGGGCCGAGACAGCCCCGGGGCGTCTCCCCGCCCCGAACGCGAGCCGGTTCGGGGGCGGATGACGCGAGGGCGGTCGGGTCCGCGTGGGTCCCGGGTGGTGCCGGCGGGCCGGCTGACCTCCCATCATCGGGCCGACGGGCGTCCCGGGCAAGCGCGTTTTCCGAACACCGCGGGCGGGCGACCCGCCCTCAGCCTCGCCCGAGCCGCCCCTCGATGATGGCGCGCGTGAACAGGGCGCCGTCGAGCGGCAGGTCGACCCCGGGGGACGGCATCGTGAGGGCCTCGTCGATGGCGGCCGCCAGCGAGGCCGCGTCGAGCGACGCCTCGTCGAGCGCCACGGCCAGGCCCCGCGCGGCGAAGAGCGCGGCGCGGCGGGTCTGCTCGGTCTCGCCGCCTTCGGCATAGGGCACCAGCACGGCGCGGCAGCGCGCCGCCAGGATGTCGGCGGCCGTGTTGTAGCCGGCCTGCGACACGGACACCCGCGCCCGCGC